>NZ_DBLZMS010000003.1:0-220150 GCF_057037865.1 Ruminococcoides sp. | reverse complement strand
AATTAGGGGTGAGAAGCAAGTGAAATTAAAAATACTTGGTTCTGTGTCAAGATTTAGCACAAAATAAAATGAGAAGTTCTGCCAACTAAGCTGCTGGCAGAGAAGATACCCTCTCAAACAATTACCCAGGTTCTTTGCACATTCAACCTGTGTAAGATCAGGGTGCTCTTTGCGATAGTTGATAACATCCAACTTGAATTGCTTGGTGTGATGAGTTTTTTGTTGTGATATAATGAATTCCTCCTCTTTTTTATTATACAACACTTAAAGGGGATATCTCATTTTGTTTTGTACTATTTAGATGCTAACACTAAGATAAAATGAAAGACAATATAAAGATAAATCAAACAAAGCTAAAAAATACATGAGGTGATACGATGTATTCGGAATTATTAAAAGCTTTTCAAAGCAATAAAAATTGCAGTTTTTATACAGATGATGAATGTGACAAGTTTATTTACGGCAAGATTATTGCACTTAACGAAGATGAGGTTGCAATTCAAATGTACAATACAGACGGAACTTGTGACGGTGTAATTGTAAAAATGGTATCTGATTTCTTCAGAATCGAGTATGATTCAAAATATAATCAAAAAATGGAGAAACTGATTGAAACGGATACTTTTGAAGACAGCGTTGAAATTGACGGTAACGCTGTATTTGATTCTGCAATAAAATCCGCAATCATTAAAAATTTCATAGTAAGTATAGAATTGCTGCACAGCGGTAATGAGAATATCACGGGATTACCGTTGTCGCTGGAAAACGGAATCTGCACCGTCAGACAGATAGACGATTATGGTTGTGATGACGGAGTAACTTCGTTTGTATTCAATACCGCAACGCAAATTACAATCAATGCAAAGTATGAAAAATTACTTTCAAGCTTAATGAACAAGTGATATGGAAAAATGAATAATTTGTTATTTGAAAAAATATGGGAAGATGCTGATTTTTATCAAATTATGGTAAAGGCATTAGCCAAAAATATTAGTGCTGAAACAAAAGTATATGTCATAAAAGAAAACATAATTGCTTTGTCGGAATCAATAAAAAATTTGATTGATAAGCACCATAGTGAATTTTACTGGGAAATAGGCGATACTGATTTGTCTGCGGAGTCATTTTTCTCAATAGGGCTTGCTGAATACGATAATCTCGGACACTATAAGTTCGTGCTGAAATTCGGTTTTCAAAATGACGATAACAAGAAATACGGTTGTTCATTTCCAATAACGACCGAAACAGGTTTGTTATTACATTTTGCCGAAAATGTGTTGTTGCTCAATAAAGATAATTCTTTTGAAAGTTGCATGCTGAATGGTAGGTTGTGATTATATGGAAGTTATTGTTTTTAGCGTAAGTGTTAATCATGTTAATGGTTCTCTTTTAGATTTTACATTTCTTATCCCGTATGGATTGTATTTACTTTTGTGTTTCTTGTTAAAAGAGTTTATTAATTCACTTTATTATAAATCTATTAAATCGGAAGTATCAATTTCTAAAAAGAGATTTACTACTATGAAACATTTTGTCTATGATACCTTAATAGATTTACCAAACAGCAAATTTGTTTTAATGATTGATGAGGAAACGAAAATAATTTCACCGGCAGTTTACACAAAGCGAAACGGTAGGGTTTCTATGATTAACAGGAATGCTGATTTTGATGTGTATGAACAAATTGAAATTAACAACGGTTCATTTTCAAAAGATTACACATTTATCAGAAGTTACAAAATCAGAGATAAAAAGACAGGAGAACAGGTTCTTTTTGTGGCAGTACCAAATCGTGAAACAGATATTCTCGCATATTCCGATTCTGCACATAAAGCCGACAAAACCGTAACTTTCGGCAAATTCAGAATATTCTGTTTTGTCGAAACTGACAATAACCTCTACACGGATTTGATTGTTGATTCCGAAAAGATTCATCTTGAAAAATCTAAAAGAAAAGGTATGTACTTTATCGGTCTGGATGAAGTTACAAAAGAAAAGTAATGCGTTATAAGCGATTCGAGGTGATTGTATGGAAATGCTGTATTTGATGCTTTTTTTCATTGCATTGTTGGCAGTAAGTTTTATTCGTCTGCTCATTACAAACTCTGCCATATATGCAGTCAAAGTGCGAAAATTTACCGATAAAAAACGATTTATATTAAAAGCAAGCGTATTTTCCGAGCTTGGCATATTGATTTCATTTTTTCTGTTTTCACTCATATGGACGGTGATGTGCTTATGCGTATCTAATTTGGATAATATTTTCAAGAAAATTGCGGACAGTATTTTGCTTGGCTTTCTCGGAAATCTGACGATAACTGGTTCAGGACATTACAGCGGAATAATCGTTGCATTTTTTGAAATTCTCACAGCCTACGCATTTATATATCTGTTTAATCAGACCGTTGTATATAAAAATCTGAATGTTCCCGAAAAACAGAAAAGCAAATTACTTCACATTGTTTCATTGTGCAATGTACCGTATCTGTTGTTTATTCCGATTCTTAAAATTAGTTTTGTAAGCAACATTATTAACGATATTATCATCGGTATGATTTATTGACCGTACATAATATGGTCCTGTGTCAAGATTTAGCACAAAATAAAATGAGAAGTTCTGCCAACTAAGCTGCTGGCAGAGAAGATACCCTCTCAAACAATTTTTCAAAATCATTAGGAAACATATAGTCGCAGTGGCTGTGAATCCTAACGGTATTATAAAAGGTTTCAATATACTCAAATACAAGCCTATAGGCATGTTTGTAGTTAATGATATGAAATCTGTTAAGCCATTCTCTTTTGATTATGGTTGAGTTCATTCTTTGGACAGATAATCCCAAAACCGATATTGATAAAATTAGTCATTATATTGGTATCCAACCAACTGAAAAAAAGAGAATGGGCGAGATGAGGTGTTTGACATGACGGAAAACAATAAAATAGACTTTGAAACTATAGATTACAGTAAAGTCAATCCGAAAAAGTTAAACGGCAACAAACGCATTGTAAAGTCATATTTGATATATTTTGCTTTTGATGTTGTACTGACGGTTGCTATATTCTTGCTCACATTATTTAAACTGATTGATAGTTCTGATAACACGGTAAATACTGTGATATTTATATTAAGCGGAATATTGTGTTTGTGCCTTTATGCTAATAATTATTATAAATCGAAAGATTGGCGATTCTATGAGAGCCTTCGTTCTGATACGCTTACAAAACTGATTGCACTATTCTTTGTCATAAATGGTGTGTTGCTGCTTTTGACATTTAATTTAGCGGGTGTACATATTTCAATAGTAGCATCATGGGGCGGCACATCATTATCTATTCTAATTAATAATATAGTTGCTTATTTAGATGACTTAAACAAAATGTACACAACATCGAAATATGATACGGCTATAAAATTTTTAAAATTTTGGTCAGTATTTATATTGTTTGCTATGTTTGCATATGGTTATTCAAGCATTGGCAGATATGAATATATGACTTTTAGATAAAGAAAATATTAATAAGTATTGCTTTTTGCAATGTCTATTGATACAATACAATCAGAATATGTATTTTCATTGCGTAAAAAGCGTATATACAAAAAGACCGACTTCAAAATCAAATTTGAAATCGGTCTGTAAATTTTAAAAAAATCCGAACGGAATTTGTACTATTCGATTACATCTTCGGCTATAACAGCTTCCTGTCTTTTTGTAATCTGATGGTCTTCATGCAAAACAATGCAGTATGTAAAAGTTGATATGAGTGCAAGAATAAGTACAACCGCAATAAGTCTTTTGATGTATTTGCCTGTTCTTATTTTCTTGACAACATAGGGAATCCCCGTTATTGTTCATTGCCCTTGTCCTCTTTTAAAATATTTAAAATGCTCTCTACACCGCTGTAAGCATTATGAAAACTCTCCAAAAGGTTTTCATAATATGCCCGACCTTCGTCCTCGATATGATAATAAATTCGTGTGCGCTTTTTGCCGACAAGCTTTGAATATTCGCTGATTTTTCCTTCGTTAACAAGCTTGTAGGTGACTGCGTAAACGGTGTTCTGAGATATGGACAGGCATCCGTTTGATTTTTCTTTTATGAATTTTACAATTTCATACACATAACTGTCATGCTCACACAAAATGGCAAGAATCAGTATGTCCGTAATTCCGCTGAAAAAATAATTTTGTTTTCCCATAGATACCTCCCGATATACATTATACACACTTAATCACTAAAAATCAATCTAATACATTCAATAAGAATTTAATATGAGCAGTTATTACAGAAAAGCCTTTTGTTGCCGACATTGTGATTTTTTCGTCAATAGTATTCGGAAAAACCGAATTGCAAAAGTTGAAAAATACATAAAAATTCAGCCGATTACTTTTGCACTTTTTTTCGCATCGGCAGTTTTGATATTTGCATTTTGACAGTAACAAACTCTACAATAAAATAGGGTAGAACAACTGCTGAAAGGAGGCTCGAAAGAGCCTCTTTTTTAATGCTTGAACAGAATACAAATTTATTGTGATGATAAACAGCGTTACAGCTATGTGAAAATTTTTATACAGATATAACGATGAAATAAAAAATATCGAAATAAGAATAAACCTCCTGCACAGAGTAAAATCCGTTGCAGGAGGTTTTGTTGTACGAAAAATTATATGGGCTTAATTATTGGCATATTTGTTGGAATCTATATGTAAAATTTACAGAATCTGAAAATATGCATTATTGATACTTTGTCGTGACAGGGCACACATCAGTCCTTGCTGTTTGCAATTGCCTGATCAATCAACTTTTGCAGCTTTTCAGACTGCTTTTCGGAGGTTATTGCACCGACAATCGGCTCTCCCACAATATTACCGTTTTTATCGACAACATAAGTTGTGGGGTAGGAGTACAATCCGGATGTGAATTCTCCGGCTTTACTTTTTGAATCAAACCAAATGTTTTTGTAGGTTACACCCTTTTTTGCCAGAATATTCTTTGCGTCAGAGATAGCCGTTTTGTCACCGTCAAGTGTAAATGAATTGATTCCGACTACTGCTCCGCCTTTTTTGGCAAGCTGTTTATTCAGAGCTTCCAGGTCGGTAAGTTCTTCCACGCAGGGATTGCAGGTGGTAAACCAGAAGTTTACTACGGTAACGGTATTTTTTGCAAAAAGCGTACTGCTCTTAACTTCGTTTCCGTCAAGATCCTTGCCGTCAAATGTCGGGAATTTCTTCAGATTATCCTTTTCGATGGGCTTACCGTTTTCCGCCGGAACGCTCATATCTCCATCGGACGGTTTTTCTCCGCATCCGGGAAATTTTTGTTCCAAAATCGTCAGTTTTCCTTCGATTTCCTTAATCTCTTCGGCGCTTTCATTAAGCAGCTTCAACTCATCTGCACTGAATTGATCCTTGATACCGTCAATCGTTTTCAGAAGAAAATCACCGTAGTTTCCGCCGTCCTCAATCATCGCCATACCCTTATCGGCTGAAATAAATACCTTTTCCCAAAGTTCGCTGTTTTCGGAAAGAATAGCATTTTCCTGTGCCATCAGTTTTTGATGCAGGTCGGCGGCCTCGTCTTTTGTCTTTGGATTCACAGCTGTCAGCATAGCCGTTTCGCTTTTCTTATTTGCGGTAGTATTCGTCGTATTGCCTTTGTCTGTGCCACAGGCGGCAAAGCTTAACAACATCACCAAGGCAGTCAGTAAGGTTAAAATTTTTGTTGTTTTCATGGTGTTTACTCCTTTTCTGTTTCAATTTCTGTTTCAATTTTTTGTTTTGCTGTTTCCGCTTTTTTAGCGGGACAATCATTTTCTTTTCCTTTGCCAAAGCCGTAGCAAAAGCTGACCGCCTCGACAGGACAGGCACGGATACACTTACCGCAGCGTATGCATTCGGTATGGTTGGGAGTTTTGGTTACATCTACATCCATCTTGCATACTTTGGCACATTTTCCACAGGAAATGCATTTGTGTTTGTCTACTTTCATTCCGAAAAGCGACACCTTGTTAAGCAATGCATAAAATGCACCGAGAGGACACAGCCACTTGCAGAACGGTCTGTAGAAAAGTACACTCAGTACGATTACCGTAATCAATATGCCAAACTTCCACGAAAAGAGCGTACCCAGTGCGGCACGGATTCCCGAATCAATGGCGGCAAGAGGGATTGCCCCCTCGAGTACCCCTTGAGGACAAAGATACTTACAGAAAAAAGGATCTCCCATACCCACATCATTTGTAATGAGCATTGGCAGCAAACCTACAGCAAAAAGCAAAACTGCATATTTTATGTATGTCAGCGGCTTCAGCTTTTTAGTGGAAAGCTTTTTTGTCGGTATCTTATGTAACAGTTCCTGAAGCCATCCAAACGGACACAAAAAACCGCAGATAAAACGCCCGAGCAGAACTCCTATCAATATGAGGAATCCTGTGATATAATATGAAAAACTGAATTTTGACGAACCCACCACAGCCTGAAACGAGCCGATTGGGCAGGCACCCGATGCCGCAGGGCAGGAATAGCAATTCAGTCCCGGAACGCAAACAGCCTTTCCTTTGCCTTGATAAATTCTGCCCTTCAATAAATTCGGCAGATGAATATTACTCAGCAAAGTTGCTCCTGCTTGAATAAGCCATCGAAAGCGTGAGAGAAACTGCGATACACCGCCTCTTTTTTTCTTCGGTTCTTTGTTATCCAATTCCCACACACTCCAAACACAGCCGGATTGCCTTGCTTAACACGGTTTCTGCCTCTCCACGCAGAGCTCCGTAACACAGCATCGTAATTCCGCAGATAATCAGTACGATTTGAAATACGGCTTTTTTCTTTCGAGTCAATTCGGTCACTCCTTTCTTTTGTGCTCTCATTGTAGCACAGAGGATGTAAAATCCCTGTTAAGAACGAAAACTTAACAAAAACTTTATGTCTGAGCGATATAATGATATAATTAAATTATCAAAGAAATATGAAAACACAACAAGGAGAGTTTCTATGCGTATTTTAGTAATTGAAGACGAGCGTGCGCTGTGCGAGACAATTGTTCGCAGCCTTAAAAGATTGGCATACAGCGTTGATTTTTGTTATGACGGAAACAAAGCAAATGAGTTGCTCGGAATAGAAAAGTACGATCTTGTTTTACTTGATCTGAATTTACCCGGTGCAGACGGGATGACGGTACTGCGAACTCTGCGACAAACCGACAGAGATACCGGAGTGTTAATTCTTTCGGCACGCTGTGAGGTTGTCGACAAGGTGGAGGGACTGGATGCCGGAGCAAACGATTACCTGACAAAGCCTTTTCATTTGGAGGAGCTTGAGGCAAGAATACGCAGTCTGACTCGCCGGCGGTTTACACAAAACAATGTTGTTTTGAACTGTGGAAAGGTTGCTTTTGACACCAAAGCCCGTGTTGCCGTTGCTGACGGTCAGGAGCTGTCACTTACCCGAAAAGAAATCGGAATACTTGAATATTTACTTCTTAATCAAGGTCGCCCCGTCAGTCAGGAAGAACTGCTCGACCATGTTTGGGATAACAGTGTTGACAATTTCAGCAATTCAATAAGAGTACATATATCTGCATTACGAAAGAAACTGCGTGCGGCACTCGGCTATGACCCGATTCGCAACCGCATTGGTGAAGGATATGTTATGGAGGAAGAAAAAGTATGAAAAAGCTATCCTTGCAATGGCGCATAACTCTGATGACAGCACTTCTTATCGGAGCCACCTGCATTTTTATGAATGTTCTTATCGGCTATTCCGGCAGCCATTATATGGATTCCATAGGCTCTTATGTTACAGGTTACGGTGATACGGACAAAGGAGAACCTGACTTTTTCGATCCCGAACACGAAAAGCTTGATCGTGAATTGACTATTGTAATTAACGGAGCACAGGAATCCTTTATCGCTACCAATTGGTATATTACGGCGGCGGCAACATTGTTAGGCGGTGTGCTTGCGTATTTTTTAAGCGGGCATGCACTGAAGCCTCTGCGTACTTTTACCGCTCGGGTTGAAAAGGTTCAACCTAACAATTTGACGGATATGAAGATAACCGAAGAAGTTCCGCCTGAACTGAGACAGTTTGTCAAGTCGTTCAATCGGATGCTTGACCGTCTTGATGAGGGATTTACCGCTCAACGACAGTTCACGGGAAACGCCGCACACGAGTTGCGCACGCCGCTTTCGCTTATGCAGGCACAGCTTGAACTTTTTTCGGCAGAGCATCCCGAGGTATCGCCTGAAACGGCAGAGTTTCTCCGATTGTTGCGTGAGCAGACCGAACGAATGACACAAATGACAAAAACCCTGTTGGAAATGAGTGAGCTTCGCACAGTATCGTGTGCCGACCGCATAGAGATAGGACCTATGGTAGAAGAGATTTTCACTGACCTTGCACCCCTTGCAGAGAAGAACAATGTTACACTTGAAAGCACGGGCGATGCTGTTATGACAGGCAGTGATACGCTGATTTACCGTTTGTTATATAATCTGACCGAAAACGCTATACGCTACAACCGTTTTGACGGTACAGTGAATGTTACCGTAATGAGCAAAGACAATCAGCTTGTTATTACGGTTGCGGATACCGGCTACGGCATCCCCGAACAATACAGAGAAAGTATTTTTCAGCCCTTCTTTCGTGTGGATAAATCCCGAAGCAGAGAATACGGCGGAGTTGGATTGGGACTTTCTTTGGTGTGGGAAATCGTTGCACTGCACAATGGTAAAGTTCGTGTGGAAGAAAGTTCGGAAAAGGGTACTGCTATATCAGTAAAGTTTCCGACAGATGCGATAAAAATTTAATATTTTGCGATTTTTTCTTAATTAATTGTTGAAATTGCCGTAGCTCTGTGCTATACTATAATTAATTAATCGATTAGTTATCAAAAGGAAGCGAATGTTATGAGAACAACAGAGGAACAGCACAACGAGCGCAAGAGGGAAATAATGGAAAAATGCTTTGAATGCTATGCTGAAAACGGATTGACCGGTACGGGCATCAAGGCTTTGGCGGCAGCGTGTGGCTGTACAACGGGAAATCTGTATTCCTATTTCAACAGTGTTGATGAACTGATTATTGAATCAACTGCATACTGTATGGAAAAGGTCGAGGATGATTTTATGGAAAAAGCTCCAACCGACCCGAAGGATGTTGTTCGATTTGTGAAAGAGGTTCCGTACTGGACCGCAAAGAAGCACGGCAAAAAATATCGGCTGATGTATCAGGTCTATACCCATCCGAAATATATTGAGCACGGCAAGAAATTCTTTGAGGGGGTAAATGAGCGCTATACCGAGTATGCAAAGCGACTTGAGCCGAAAATCGGCATTCCGTACACGGTGATTACACCGCTCATTTTTATATTTGTCCGTGCCTGTGTACACTATGCTATGTTTGAGGATGAATATTATTTAAAAACCCAAATGGAGGTCTTAAAACAGGGTGTTGCCCTGTTTACTGATAAATACCGTTCACAATATTTGAGAGGAGGCAATGATAAATGAAAAAACGAATATACTGTATTACCACCGCACTCTGTCTTGTGCTTTGCATCGTACTTTGCATTGCATTTGCTGCCGTATGCAGCAAGGCGGAAAATAGCAAAACCCTGTTGCCGGAGGTGCGAAACAACGGCACAGCAATCCAATGGAGAGATACCGCCGAAGAGGAATGGCACGATCTTGTAGCTCTTAACACGCTCAGAGGTACTGACGGAAAAAACGGCACTGACGGAAAGAATGGTCTCGACGGCAAAGACGGTACTGACGGAAAGAACGGTCTTGACGGCAAAGACGGTACTGACGGTAAAAACGGTACTAATGGAAAGAACGGTCTTGACGGTAAAAACGGCATTGACGGCAAAAACGGTCTTGACGGCAAAGACGGCACTGACGGTAAAAACGGCATTGACGGCAAAGACGGTACTGACGGAAAAAACGGCATTGACGGCAAAAACGGTCTTGACGGCAAAGACGGCATTGACGGCAAAGACGGTACTAACGGAAAAGATGGTGCTGACGGTAAAGACGGTACTGACGGTAAAAACGGTACTGACGGTAAAAACGGTACTGACGGAAAGAACGGTCTTGACGGCAAAGACGGTGTTGACGGAATAAACGGTCTTGACGGAAAAAACGGCACTGACGGTAAAGACGGTCTTGACGGCAAAAACATAGAGGTACAAAGAACAACAGAATATATACAGTGGCGCTATGAGGGAGAAGACTGGCAAAACCTTGTTGCCATTTCCGATATAAAGGGACCCACAGGGCAGAACGGTAAAGACGGAGCAAACGGAAAAACACCGGAGTTCCGTGTAAATGAAAACAATCTTCAATGGCGTTATGTCAGCGATGAAATATGGCTAAATCTTTACGATCTTTCAAATTTGAAAGGTCTTGACGGAAAAGACGGAATCGACGGAAAGAACGGTGTCGATGGTATTGACGGCAAAAACGGTGATACGCCGTTCATCGGTGAAAACGGCAACTGGTGGCTCGGAGTGACCGACATTGGCGTAAAAGCCGCAGGTGTTGACGGTGAAAAAGGCGACAAGGGAGATAAAGGAGATGCCGGAGAGAACGGTAAGGACGGAGCAAACGGAAAAACACCTGAGTTCCGTGTAAATGAAAATAACCTACAGTGGCGTTATGTCGGCGATGAAACATGGCTTAACCTTTACGATCTTTCAATTTTGAAAGGTCTGGACGGCGCAGACGGCAAAGACGGTGTTGACGGTAAAGACGGTGTTGACGGCAAAGATGGTCTTAACGGAAAAGACGGTGTTGACGGTAAGGACGGAACAAACGGACAAAACGGCGCTGACGGCAAAGACGGTAACACCCCGTTCATCGGCGAAAACGGCAACTGGTGGATTGGAACGACCGATACGGGAGTGAAAGCCACAGGTGCTGACGGTGAAAAAGGAGACAAAGGAGACACCGGTGAAAAAGGCGAAAAGGGTGACAAAGGAGATAAAGGCGACAAAGGTGATGCAGGTCAGAACGGCAGTTGTTCGGGATATTTTTACGGAGAGGCAAACGCTCCGAGGACAGTACTGAATAACAGTCGTGTCAATATTTCTGTCTACCAAAAAATAAACAAGGGCGGCTTGATTTCATCCTACATGAATAATATTACCCTCAAAAAAGGACATATTTACAATGTCTGCTTAAGCGGTTCTCTCGAAGTCGGTTCAAACGAATTTAACAACAGCGGCAATTACTCTATTCAGATGACGGACGGTTATGATAACGATCTGTGCAGGGAGCTTACACGAATAAAAAGGGACGGGGCAAAAATACCGTATACCAATGATCAACATTCCTTTAATTTCAACAGAATGTATGATGCGTCAAATAAAGACATTACATTGCAGTTGTGGTTTGAAAATTCGGCATACAATACTTATCTCGGTGGCTTTAGAGGTACTATTACAATAACTGCTCTTGATTAAATTTATATAACGGAGGTGGCGAAAAATGAAAAAACGAATACTTAGTATCCTGCTGACTTTATGCATGATGCTCTGCCTTACGCCGATAAGCGTATTCGCCGAGGAGGTTGGGACAGAGGGCTCTGCTGCGATACAGCTTGGTGCAGATGCACTAAGTGTGTTAAGTAAAAATGTAAACACAGCGACCGCACCGACTGTGTATTTCGGGCAAAACCATGAAAATAATCCCGCTGCATGGCGAGTTATCGGCTATGACGGAAGCGGTGTTACAAGCTCAAAGGGGGATATTACCCTGCTTGCGGCAGGCGCTATGGGGGTTATACCATTTGTCGATACCATATTAAACAACGAATACGCACCGAGTAATTTGAAAACCGCGATAGATGCGCTTGCGGAAAAGCTGACGACAGAAGAAAATGCTGCCGTAAAGAAACGGACGCTGACAAGCGGAAGTTACGACGGAGAGAATACCGACTGTGTAGCGGGAGGGCAGGTGGATAACGCTGTATTCTGGCCACTTTCCGCAAAAGAGGCTATTGCTGTAAACAACGATCTGCGTGCCTTGAATCCTGCACATCCGAATTGGGTGGATAGCGGTTGGTGGCTGCGCTCCCCCGGCTCCGATAAATATCGTCTCGCCGTCGTGCGTAGTGAGGGTTCTGTCCAATACTCTGGGTTCTCTGTCCTCATTTTCAATAATTATCGGACTGTTCGTCCCGCTTTTAACTTAAATCTGAACTCTGTCCTTTTTGCATCTGCCGCTGTGGGCGGAAAGCCTGACGGAGGGCTGACCCCGATTCCCGAATACAGCGGAAACGAGTGGAAGCTGACGCTTTTAGATAGTAGACGCAATTTTGCCGTAACGGAAAAAACTGTCAGCGCCGCCCCCGACGATACCGTTACGCTGAATTACAAAGGGGCGACCACAGGGAAAAATGAATATATCTCTGTCATCCTGGCGGATAACAATGGCGCACAGTATTACGGCAGAGTAGCACAGCCTACTGCCAAAAGCGGAAGGGTTGAAATCAAAATCCCGTCTGACATTGCACCGGGCGACTATACCATGAAGGTATTCAGCGAGCAGTATAACGGTGACTGCAAGACCGACCTTGCAAGTGCTTTTGCGGATGTCACGCTGACGGTGGAAAGTCAGCCTGACGAACAGTTTACCCTCGCCCCCGGCGGCAGATACTATTTTGACCTTTCGGCAATGAATATTTCGGGAACGGTAAACAGCAATCTACCGGACAGCACCCTGCATTATGTGCCTTTTACCTATGCAGGCACGGTCAACGCTTATAAGCTCACATCGGAAATGGCAACCACCGAGGAGTATGCTCAGAAGAATAAATATCCCCACAGCCTATTCATTGCGGACTATGCCGTAACGCATACGGTAAGCTGGGATGACCTGAATACCGCAGGTCTGATTTTCGGCAAGGACTATGCCACAGGCGGTGTGGACTATACCCTGCGTGCGCCGTCCGTGGGAAGTGATAACAGAGGCTCGGGTGATTCAGAACGCGGTACGCCCCAAAGCAACGAATGGGACAGGATACTGGACAAGGACAGCGGCTACATCAAAAACTGGAATGGCATATTTTCGTGGGGGCAGGACACAACAAGATACAACTCGTCGCTCCGTGCGATTCGCGGGTACGATTCGGGCCGACGCTGGAACGACGACGATGCTACGGACTTCCTCCCGCTCGTCGGTTTCCGCCCTGTCCTTGAAGTCCTGAACCCTGACACACTGAGCTCTGACGGACTGAAGGTCGTTACCCTTGACCTTGGCGGCGGAACGCTCGGCGGCAGCTCCGATGCTATTCAAATCATCGTGAAAAACGGCAGCGACTTTACCGCGCCTGCGTCCGACGGCATGACCCGCCCGGACGGAAATACAGGCAGCTACTTCATGTGGCGCGGAAGCAACGGTAAGCTCTACGCGCCCGGTGCCAGTGTTCCGGCGGACGTTACCAAGCTCACGGCGCAGTTTGTTTTATCAGAACAGTTTTCCCTTACCCCCGGCGGCAGATACTATTTTGACCTTTCGGCAATGAATATTTCGGGAACGGTAAACAGCAATCTGCCGGACAGCACCCTGCACTATGTGCCCTTTACTTATGTGGGCACGGTGGGTGCATATTCATTGAAAAATGAAGCCGACAAGGATACCACCCCTTACGAACATAGCTTGTTTATTGCGAACTACAATGTAACGCATACGGTAAGCTGGAATGACCTGAATACCGCGGGTCTGCTTTTCGGCAAGGACTATGCCAGCGGCGGCGTGGACTATACCCTGCGTGCGCCGTCTGTGGGAAGTGATCATATAGGCGGGGGCGATATAGAACGCGGCACGCCCCAAAGCAATGAGTGGGACGCGGTGCTGGACAAGAACAGCGGCTACATCAAAAACTGGAATGGCATATATTCGTGGGGGCAGGACACAACAAGATACAACTCGTCGCACCGTGCGGTTCGCGGGTACAGTTCGGCCCGCTTCTGGCTCTACCTCACTGCTACGAACTCCGGCCCGTACGTCGGTTTCCGCCCCGTCCTTGAAGTCCTGAACCCTGACACACTGGATTCTGACGGACTGAAGGTCGTTACCCTTGACCTTGGCGGCGGAACGCTCGGCGGCAGCTCCGAGGATATTCAAATCATTGTGAAAAACGGCGAGAGCTTTACTGCACCCTCTGCCGAGGGACTGCCCCGCCCGGACGGCATTTCGGAAGACGCGCAGCTGTATTGGACGGATGAAAATGGGAACTGCTATAAACCCGGCGATACCGTACCTGCCGATGTTTCCATGCTTTCGATCACTGGCGACTATGAGGTGATTTACCTCCCCGGCACATACGGCACCGGCAGTGCGGTGACGGATATGAAACCCCACAACAATATTCTTACCCTGCGTGGCGCTTTGTTCACCCGCGCGGGCTACACGCAAGTAGGCTGGTCAACCGTTGACGGCGGCGAAAAGGTATATGGCTTTGAAGATATTTATACCAAAAACGAGGCGCTGACGCTCTATCCCGTGTGGAATACGAATAAATACACAATAACCTTTGATACCAACGGCGGAAGTGAGATTGCACCCATTACTCAGGACTACGGTACGGAAATTACCGCCCCTGACAACCCTACAAGAAAAGGTTATACCTTTAAGGGATGGGATAAGGAAATCCCCGAAACCATGCCTGCGGAGAATATAACGGTTAAAGCACAATGGGAAATCAATCAGTACACAATAACCTTTGATACCAACGGCGGAAGTGAGATTGCACCAATTACACAGGACTACGGTACGGAAATTACCGCCCCTGACAATCCTACAAGAAAAGGTTATACCTTTAAGGGTTGGGATAGGGAAATCCCCGAAACCATGCCGGCGGAGAATATGACGGTCAAAGCACAATGGGAAATCAATCAGTACACAATAACCTTTGATACCAACGGCGGAAGTGAGATTGCACCAATTACACAGGACTACGGTACGGAAATTACCGCCCCTGACAACCCGACAAGAAAAGGTTATACCTTTAAGGGATGGGATAAGGAAATCCCCAAAACCATGCCGGCGGAAAATATAACTGTTAAAGCACAATGGGAAATCAATCAGTACACAATAACCTTTGATACCAACGGCGGAAGTGAGATTGCACCCATTACACAGGACTATGGTACGAAAATTACCGCCCCTGACAACCCTACAAGAAAAGGTTACACCTTTAAGGGTTGGGATAAGGAAATCCCCGAAACCATGCCGGCAGAGAATATAACGGTTAAAGCACAATGGGAAATCAATCAGTATACAATAACCTTTGATACCAACGGCGGAAGTGAGATTGCACCAATTACACAGGACTACGGTACGAAAATTACCACCCCTGACAATCCGACAAGAAAAGGTTATACCTTTAAGGGTTGGGATAAGGAAATCCCAAAAACCATGCCGGCGGAGAATATAACGGTTAAAGCACAATGGGAAATCAATCAGTATACAATAACCTTTGATACCAACGGCGGAAGTGAGATTGCACCCATTACACAGGACTATGGTACTGAAATTACCGCCCCTGACAACCCGATAAGAAAGGGTTACACCTTTAAGGGTTGGGATAAGGAAATCCCCGAAACCATGCCTGCCGAAAACATTACAATCACGGCACGGTGGAGAGATACCGAAAAGCCGACGGGCGAAATTATCATAGGCACGAATAAATGGAATAAATTCTTAAACGAGCTTACCTTTGGTATATTCTTTAAGGATACACAGGAGGTAACTATAAATGCCGTTGATAACAGCGGAGTTGTGTTTGTATCCTATTTGGTAACAGATAAGGAGCTTTCCGAGGCTGAACTGAACTCTCTTGTATTCCGTGCATATGAAGAACCGTTTTGCATAGAACCCAACGGAGAATATATTGTTTATGTAATGCTTGTTGATGAAAATATTAACATAACATACCTTCGCTCCGACCGTATAACGCTTGATAATATTCAGCCTGTAATCAGCGGTATTGAGAACGGCAAGACTTATTGTGAGGCACAAACCGTTACTGTTGATGAGAAGTATGTTGATACCGTTACCGTAAACGGCACGGCGGTTACGCTTGATGCAGACGGAGGTTTTGTTCTCCCTCCGACAAACGGCGAGCAGAAGATAGTTGTCACCGACAAAGCGGGCAATAATGCAGAGATGACCGTAACAGTCAACAACGGTCATACCTTTGGCAAATGGGTATCTGACAATGACGGTACGCATACCCGAAAATGTACCGTGGACGGATGCGATGCGTTTGAAACCGAAAATTGCTCAGGCGGCAATGCCACCTGTACCGAAAAGGCGGTATGTGATGTCTGCGGTAAAGCCTACGGAGAACTTGACGGAACAAACCACAAGGGCGGTGTACAGGAGTGGACTACAAGAACCGCTTTTGTTCACGAACAAAAATGGAACTGCTGTGGCGCTGTGATTGTGGCAAGTGAAGCACATGAGTGGAAAGACGGTGTGTGCCGAGAATGCGGATATGTATGTCTGCATAATGACGCAGATAAAGACCATGTCTGTGATTACTGCAAAAAGACAATCTCTGAGCATGAAGATGCGCCAACCAAAGAAATCAAAAAGGCTGACACCGTAACGGCTAAATTGCCTGATGATTCAAAGTCCCCTCAGACAGGCGACAACAGCAACCTTATTTTGTGGATTGCATTGCTCATTATCAGCGGTGGCGTTATGAAAGGAGTAACGGCATTCGGTAAGAGTAAAAAACATTCTGCCAAATTTAAAGATAAGTAATATTTTACGCTCTGTCATGGAAATATAGTGAATACGGCACAGTAGGTATAGAAACTGCTGTGCCGTATTTCTTTCAGTGCGACCGCTTTTGAAAAACAGGCGCTTTTTCGGTCATCATACGATAAGCAAAGACAAAGAATAAATCCGCAATCCGGAATTTAATGGCAATACTTCCGAAAATCGGCAGACAAGTTTGTTAATAAGTTCGTATAGTTGCATTTGTTTTTATTTATGATACAATTAAAAGGAATAAACTTAACAGATTCTTATGCAGGTAAAATTGCGGTAAAATTCGGAAAATATGCCGATAGCCTTGTACGAAAAAGTAAAATTGTTTCAACCTGCTATTGCACTTTTGTTATTTTTTCTTATATCTCTTTTATAATAAATCAAAATGTGATACAATATGACTGATAATCTGAAAACGGAGTTGATTAAATGAATTTCATCAACAGAAATGAAATTGCAAACGGTGTTTACTTTACAAACATTAAGGACAGCCGTTTTAAAACTATGAAAATCAGCGTGAATATTGTTGTTCCGCTTTCTGTCGAAACAGCGTCGGAGAATGCGCTTGTGGGCGGATTGCTTGTTCGTTCATGCAAAAAATATCCCGATTTTACTGTTCTCAGCAAAAAACTCAGTTCACTCTACGGTGCAGACCTCACTTCTTCGCTTTCAAAACACGGTGAAAGCCAGGTAATTAAAATTTCCGTATCAGGTCTTGATGACAGATATTCTCTTGATGATGTCAGCATTGCCAAGGAACTTTCGGAGCTTTTGTGCAGCGTAATTTTTGAGCCTAATGTCAAGAATAACGCTTTTATTGAAAGCGAACTTGAACAGGAACGCAGACAACTTCTTGATGTGATTGATTCGGAATTCAACGAAAAGCGAATCTATGCAATGGGACAGCTTATAAAGCATATGTGCAAGGATGAGGTTTTCGGAATCAAGCGTTACGGTACAGCCGAAAAAATCAAGGCCGCAACTGCCGAATCACTCTGCAAGGCATGGCAGAATCTTCTCAAAACCGCAAAATTTGAGATTCTCTATATAGGCGACAGCCCTGCCGATAAGGCGAAGGAGGTTTTTGCGAAAGCCTTTGCAAATATCGAAAGAAATGTTGTGACTTCATCTACTGATGTTGTTAAGAATGTTTCAAAAGAAAAACATATTACAGAGGAAATGGAGCTCTCACAGTCAAAACTTGTCATGGGATTCAGAACACAGATTTCCGCAGGTGATGAAGAGGCGGTTGCCGAAAGACTTATGTGTGCTGTTCTCGGCGGTACTGCAAGCTCAAAACTCTTTAACAATGTTCGTGAAAAGCAGAGCCTTTGCTATTACTGCTCGTCCTCCTATGATTCAATCAAGGGCATAATGTACATCAACAGCGGTGTTGAGGGCGAAAATCTTGAAAAAGCCGAAAAAGCTATTCTCAAAGAAATTGAGGACATGAAGAACGGCGAAATTACAGATTTTGAAATTGAGGCAACAAAGCTTGCTGTAGTTAATTCATTCAAGTCAAGCAGCGACAGCGTAAGCGGTATTGAAAACTGGTACACAGGGAGAATCTTTAACGGTGACCTTGAAACTGTTGAAGAAGTTTCCGCTGAGGTTAATGCCGTTACCAAAGAGCAGATTGTAAATGCCGCAAACAAGCTCTTGCTTGATACGGTTTATGTTCTCAAAAATAAGTAAGGGAGGCGGACAGAATGAATATTACAGAAATTAAATCGGAAATTGCAGGCGACAGCTATTATAAAGTTGAACATCCATCGGGACTTACAATTTTTGTTTATCCAAAAGAGGGTTACACTTCTTCATATGCAATTTTCGGCACACGCTACGGCAGTATCAACACAAAGTTTTCCGTTAACGGCGGCGATATAATTACAGTTCCCGACGGTATCGCCCATTACCTTGAACACAAGCTTTTTGAAAGTGAAGAAGGCGATGCGTTTGTAAGATACGCAAAAACAGGTGCAAATGCAAACGCATATACAAGCTTTGAAAAAACCTGCTATCTTTTCTCATGTACGGACAAGTTTGATGAAAGTCTTGAAATTCTTCTCGATTTTGTTCAGGATCCCTACTTTACGGCTCAGACAGTTGCAAAGGAACAGGGCATTATCGGTCAGGAAATCAAAATGTACGACGACTCTCCCGATTGGCGGGTAATGTTCAATATGCTTGAGGGTATGTACCACAATCACCCTGTAAAAATTGATATTGCAGGTACGGTTGAAACAATTGCGGAAATTACAGCCGAAAAGCTTTATGAAGTTTACAATGTGTTCTACAACCTCAATAATATGATTCTCTGCGTTGCGGGTAATGTAACGGTTGACGGTGTGCTTAAAGTTGCCGACAAAATGCTCAAGCCTTGTGAGAAAAAGGAAATCAAAAACTATTTTGAAACAGAGCCTTATGAAATCAAAGAACCTTATGTTGAGCAGACTTTCCCTGTTTCAATGCCTTTGTTCAATCTCGGCTTCAAAGAGAAAGCAGACAAGCCTCTTAACGAAAAGCAGCTTGCATGCACAGATATTCTTCTTTCGGCACTTGCATCAAATACGAGCATACTCTACAGAAATCTTATGGATTCAAACCTCATCAATTCAAGCTTTTCTTATGAACTCTTTGAAGGTCCGGGTTATTGCTCGGTAATCTTCGGCGGTGAATCAAGAGCGCCGAAACAGGCGGCTGAGATGATAAAACAGTATATCTCGGATATTAAGAAAAACGGTATTGATAAAGAGGACTTTGAAATTGCAAGAAAATCTGTTTACGGCGATTCGGTTTCATCGCTCAACTCAGTAAGTGCAATTTCAAATTCAATCATCGACTATGCAATGCAGGGTAACGAAATCTTTGCCTACATTGATGCGGTTGCAAATGCAAAGCTTGAGGATATCAACGCAAGGCTTGCCGAGATGCTCGATGTTGACAACTGTACTTTGTCTGTTGTAAAACAGCCTGATGAGGTGTAATTATGCCGTATCATGTGCAGTTTCCCGGATTTGGCTGGGAATTTGATATTAACCCGATTGCATTTTCAATCGGTGATTACAAGGTCTATTGGTACGGAATAATCATCGCCTGCGGACTTTTGCTTGCCGTACTTTATGCGTGGAAAAGTGCTCCCCGTTACAAGGTTGACGGTTCAAAGCTTGTCAACTGTGTTTTTGCAGGAATGATAACGGGAATTATCGGTGCAAGACTGTACTTCTGTTTCTTCAAATGGGATTATTACGGACAGAACCCGATTGAAATTCTCTATATCAATAACGGCGGACTTGCTATTTACGGCGGAATAATCGGTGCGTTGCTCGGCGGTCTGACTGTTGCCAAAATACAGAAAATGGAAATCATGCCTGTTCTTGACATTGCAATGGTCGGTTTCCTTATCGGACAGGGAATAGGCAGATGGGGCAATTTTATGAATCAGGAGGCATACGGCTCTCCTACGGATTTGCCCTGGAGAATGATGAGCGAGGGAACAGACAACATAGGAGTTCACCCGTGTTTCTTCTATGAATCAATGTGGTGTCTGCTCGGATTTGTACTTCTCCATTTCTACGGAAAATACAAGCAGAAATATTCGGGACAGATTTTCTTTATGTACCTTGTGTGGTACGGATTTGAAAGAACAGTTGTTGAAGGACTGAGAACAGACAGCCTTTATCTTCCGTTCCAAATTTTCGGAGCAGACATAAGGGTGTCACAGGTTCTTTCGACAGTAATTTTTATAACAGGTATTGTATTCTTAATTATAAACAGAAAAAAGGAGGATTCTTTCTATGCAGATTATCGACGGAAAAAAGGTATCGGCACAGGTAAAGGAAGAGGTAAAGAGGCAGACGCTTGAGTTAAAGAAAACTCACAAAATAACCCCCGGTCTTGCGGTAGTAATCGTAGGTGACGATCCGGCGTCAAGAGTATATGTAAACAACAAGAAAAAGGCTTGTGAATTTGTAGGCTTTAAGTCTGAGGAGTATGCACTCCCGGCAGAAACAACACAGGAAGAACTTTTAAACCTTGTTGAAACTCTCAACAATAAGAAGGATATCAACGGTATTCTTGTTCAGCTTCCGTTGCCGAAACACCTTGATGACAAGGCTGTTATTGAGGCAATCAGCCCGCTTAAAGATGTTGACGCATTCCATGCCGTAAATGTCGGCAAAATTATGCTCGGCGAGTATGATTTTCTTCCATGCACGCCTGCAGGCGTAATGGAGATGCTCCATTCCTACAACATTGAAGTAAGCGGTAAAAACTGCGTTGTAATCGGCAGAAGTAATATCGTAGGCAAGCCTATGGCAATGCTTTTGCTCCACGAAAACGGCACGGTAACAATCTGTCACAGCAGAACAAAGAATCTTGCTGAAATCTGTTCACAGGCAGATATACTCGTAGCCGCAGTCGGCAGACCGAAGTTTGTTACTGCCGATATGGTAAAAGAGGGTGCGGTTGTGATTGATGTCGGTATGGACAGGGATGAAAACGGCAAACTCTGCGGTGATGTTGATTTTGAAAATGTCAAGGATAAATGCTCGTTTATCACACCCGTGCCGGGCGGTGTAGGTCCTATGACAATTTCAACTCTTATGAAAAATACTCTCAAGGCTTGCAAAATACAGAATAACATTTGATATACTCAAAAAATATCGGGAAAATTGTTGACAGAAAGTTTTCTTTGTGATATAGTATATAAGCCGCATATTGTGGGTTTTAAGTGATTCGTTCCACCTGCACATAGCGAGCCCAATGTAAAGGATGGTACTAAAATGTACGCAGTTATTCAGACAGGCGGCAAGCAGTACAAGGTAACTAACGATGAGGTTATCTTCATCGAGAAGCTTGACGCAGAAGCAAACGACACAGTAACATTTGATGTTGTGGCAGTCGGCACAGACGACGGCATCAAGGTTGGCACACCGCTCGTTGAGGGTGCTAAGGTTACAGGTGAAGTTGTAAAGAACGGTAAAGGCAAAAAAATCAGAGTTTGCACTTACAAGCCTAAGAAGGGCGAAAAGAGAGCAAAAGGTCACAGACAGCCTTACACACAGGTTAAGATTACTTCAATCGAAGCCTAAAAATGACTACGGTAACATTTTTAAAATCAGATGATATAATTTGCGGTTTTGAAATATCGGGGCACTCCGACTTTGCCGAAGAGGGCAGCGATATTGTATGTGCGGCAATCAGTTCTGCCGCATATATGACTGCAAACACTGTCACCGAGATTTTGCATATTAATGCACAGGTTACCGAGGATGACGGTCTTATGAAAGTAAGAATGTCACCGAATGATGCTTTAAAGGCTTGTGATATACTCTCAGGCTTAAAGCTTCACTTAACTGCTCTTTCGGAGCAATACAAAAATTTTATTAAAGTTAAATTTTCGGAGGTGTAAGGTAATGCTTAAAATAAACATTCAGTTATTCGCTCATAAAAAAGGTATGGGTTCTACAAAGAACGGCCGTGACAGTGAATCAAAGCGTCTTGGCGTTAAGCGTGCAGACGGTCAGAAGGTTCTCGCAGGCAACATCCTTGTAAAGCAGAGAGGCACACATATTCACCCTGGTGAAAATGTAGGCAAAGGCTCTGACGATACACTGTTCGCAAAGATTGACGGTGTTGTAAGATTTGAGCGTGTCGGCAAAGACAGAAAGCGTGCAAGCGTTTATCCTGTTGAGCAGTAATCTCAAAATTTATGAGGGTGGATTTTATATCCACCCTTATTTTTTACATTTCTGTTTATACTAATAACAAACAGGTCTGAGATTCTTTACATTTGTACTGATAATTAAACAGCAAAACTGTTACGGAGAAAAATATGTTTGTAGATACAGCGAAAATTAAAATAAAAGCAGGAGACGGCGGTGACGGTGCCGTTTCGTTTCACCGTGAAAAATATGTAGCGGCAGGCGGTCCCGACGGCGGTGACGGCGGCAGAGGCGGCAACATTGTTTTTGTTGCCGATTCCAACCTTTCAACACTTGCCGATTTCCGTTATAAAAGAAAATATGCCGCAAAAAAAGGCGAAAACGGCAGAGGCGGCAGATGCCGTGGTAAAAATGCCGAAGATCTTGTTATCCGTGTTCCTGTCGGAACTGTTGTAAAAGAGGAGAACAGCGGAAGAATCCTTGCCGATGTTTCGGGTGATGAACCTTATATCGTTGCAAAAGGCGGTAAGGGCGGTTGGGGCAATCCACATTTTGCAACTCCTGTCCGTCAGGTTCCCCGTTTTGCAAAACCGGGACTTCCGGGTGAAGAGTTTGATGTTGTTCTTGAACTCAAGCTTCTTGCCGATGTAGGTCTTGTAGGTTTCCCGAATGTCGGAAAAAGTACCCTTGTTTCCGTAGTTTCACAGGCAAAGCCTGAGATTGCGAACTACCACTTCACAACAATCACTCCCGTTCTCGGAGTTGTGTCAATGGGCGAGGGCTCGTCGTTTGTTATGGCTGACATTCCCGGTCTTATCGAGGGTGCATGGCAGGGTACAGGTCTTGGGCATCAGTTCCTCCGCCATGTTGAGCGTTGCCGTATGCTCGTTCACATTGTCGATGTTTCGGGCAGTGAGGGCAGAGATCCGAAAGAGGATTTCATAACAATCAACAATGAGCTTGCAAAGTTCAATCCCGAGCTTGCAGAGCGTCCGATGGTTGTTGCAGGTAACAAGTGCGATATGGCAACCGATGAGCAAATTGCAGACTTCAAGAAGTTTGTCGAAGATCAAGGTTATGATTTCTTCCCGATTATGGCGGCAATCCGCTATGATGTTGACCCGCTCCTCAAAAAGATTCAGGAAATGCTTTCAAAACTTCCTCCAATCACTCACTACGAGGCAGAGCCTGCTCCGATTGTGACCGTTGATGATTTTGATGACCATTCTGTTATAATCAAGAATGTGAACGGAATCTATACCGTTGAGGCTGACTGGCTGTTGCAGGTCATGAAGGGTATCAATTTTGACGATTACGAAAGCCTTAACTATTTCCAAAAAGTTCTCATAAACGGCGGTGTAATTGACGCACTCCGAAAAAAAGGCTGTTCGGACGGTGACACGGTTTCAATTTATGAGCTTGAATTTGACTTTATGGATTAATATTGCGTGATACGGAGTTAATATGGAAAATACATCTGTTCATTCATTAGCCGATGAAATTTCTCCGCTTACACTTGCCTTTGTGGGTGACGGCGTCTATGACCTGCTTGTGCGTGAATACCTTGTTCGCAAGGCTAACCGCAGTGTCGGAGAACTCAATAAAATAAAGGTTTCGCTTGTAAACTGCAAAAGTCAGGCTGAATTTGCAAAAATTCTTATGCCGACTTTAACTGAAAAGGAGCTTGCTGTTTATAAGCGAGGCAGAAATGCCGCACCGAAATGTACTCCCAAAAACGGTTCTGTTGCCGATTATCACAGTGCAACGGGACTTGAAGCACTTTTCGGATACTTGCAGATTAATAAAGAATTTGACAGAATAAATCAGCTTTTTGAAATAATTATACATACTCGTTTCGGGGAGTGATTTTATGCAAACGAATTTGAAACCGAATTCCCGTCTTGCAAAGGCAGGAACACTATTTTTTGATTATCTTGTAATTTTCGCCGGAGCAGTTCTTTACGGCATATCGGTAGCAATGTTTACATCACCTAACAATGTTGCCCCGGGCGGACTTACGGGTGTTGCCACAATGCTCAACTATATGTTCTCGTTGCCGATAGGTATTATGATTTTTGTGATGAACATTCCGCTTTTCATCTGGGGATTTATCGAGAACGGAAAGGGCTTTCTTACAAGAACCCTTGTTGCAACGGCACTTGTTTCGGTTATGATTGATGTTCTTACACCGATTTTGCCTGCATATACGGGCGATACAATTCTTGCCGCAGGATTCGGCGGAGTGCTTAACGGTCTCGGACTCGGTCTTATCTTTTACCGAGGCGGTTCAACAGGCGGTACAGACATCATCGCACTGAATCTTCACAAGCATTTTCCGTTCATTTCAACGGGTACGATAATCCTTGTGTCCGATATTCTTGTGCTTTTAATGGTATTCTTTGTTTATCACAGCATTGAAAATGTACTCTATGCTTTGCTTGTAATTTTTATCAGCATAAAGGTAATTGATGCTGTAAGCTACGGTACTTCAAGAGGTAACGGCAAGCTTATGTTTGTAATTTCGGACAATTATGAAGAAGTAAGTGTCAATATTATGAAAAACCTAAAGAGAGGTGTAACATACCTCAACGGCGAGGGTGCATACAGCGGTAAGGATAAGAAAGTTATTATGTGCGCAGTCCGTCCTCAAGAGGTTTACAAAATCACATCGGGAATCAAAAATGTTGATCCCAATGCCTTTATTATCGTAACGACAGCAGGCGCAATAAAGGGCAGAGGTTTTGTAAATATTGACAGTAACTGAAAATTATACAAAAATAACGGTGACATTTTCGTGTCACCGTTTTCGTTTGCTTTATTTTCTTTTACTTTTGGGAGTTCTTTTAAGTCTGTTGCTGTCCTTGAAAACCCATATTCTCTGCATTTTGTAATTGACCGTCCACAACAAAAGATCGACAATCGCCTTTGTGAGTGTAACGGGAATCGGCAGGAACCAAAGTGCCGATACAATAAGTGAGCTTGCACACATTATGCAGAAAAACAGAATGAAAAATCTGAGTGCCTGTTTTGCTCCGTTATCCGTATTACCGAAGATGACTTTTCTGTTGATGAGAAAATTAATTCCGCCCGAAACAACTCGTGCCATAAGCGTTGCCAGCATAATGTTAAAGAACATATGTGACGGCAGAATATACGCAAAAATCGTGAATAAAACAAGGTCGATTATCGTACAGCCGATTGATGCCGTCGCAAATCTCAACGGAGTTCTGTAGATAAGGTAGGTGTCCTTAATAAGTCGAAAATTGCTGCTGCAGTTTGAGCAATCGGCTATAATGTTCACAAAGTAAAACGGGACTCTCATGTCGGCACATTTTGTGAGAAAATTCATTTCAAAATCAAAACGACTGCCCTTTGTTTTCATCACCGTGTCATACAGAAATGCAGGAATACCTCGCAGTCCAGTTTGAGTGTCCCTGCAGCTTTTGCCCGTAATAACCTTGAAATATGCCGAGGACAGTCTGTTTCCGATTCGTATATTAATCGGCATTTTAGACTTTTTGTAATCTCTTTTGCCAAGAATCAGACTGCCGTTTCTAAGGTCAAGCATACGGCTGATTTTCATAACATCATTTGCAGTATGTTGTCCGTCAGCGTCACAGGTAATGTAGCCCGTGATATTATAAAGATTATCGTGAGCGTATTTGATGCCTGCTTTAAGGCTTGCACCTTTGCCGTTGTTATTTTTCAGGTGAACAAGATGACAGCCAATACTTGTCAATTCGTTAAAATATTCCGATTTGGGATTAAGACCGTCATTGACAACAACAATATGCTCAGCTCCAAAATTCTGTAATTCATTGCAGAGGTTGATTGTATTTCTGTTTTCACAATAAATAGGAATAATTATCGCGTGACTCATGCAGCTGTTCCTTTCATTTTAATATTTTTAGTATACAACAATTTTTCTTTTGTGACAATATTCAATTTTTTTCTATTGTAAACATTGTAACGATTTTTTGCTCAAAAACACAGTTTGTGTCATTATTGGCGTTTTAATAAAAAAATATGGCAAAAATGCCAAAAACTATTTAAAAATCATATCATTTATGTTATACTGTATCTCAAGTAAGTTAAAACAGAAAGATGGTGAATTATGTTTAAAAAGATATCAGCAGGAATTCTTTCGGCTCTTATGATTACTGCCGTTGCAGTATCGGGTACGGGCTGCTCACAAACTCAGCCGGCGTCAATTGACTACAAAACAGCCGACAAGGTGGCTGACGGTGCGATTCTTCAAGCATTTTGTTGGGATTTCAACACAATAAAGGAGTCAATGGGGGATATTGCCGCAGCAGGTTTTTCGGCTGTGCAGACATCTCCGATTAACGAGTGTCTTGAGGGCGAAGACGGCGGTATGGATCTTTACGGCAACGGAAAGTGGTACTATCACTATCAGCCGACTGATTTCAAAATCGGTAATTATCAGCTCGGTACTCGTGATGAATTTAAGGCAATGTGCGATGAGGCCCATAAGTATGGTATAAAGGTTATTGTCGATGTAATTGCAAACCACACTACTCCCGCAACCGATGAGGTAAGCGAAGATCTTATTGAGGCCGGCGGCGGAAGTCTTGAAACCCTTTATCACAAGGAGGGCAGAACGCCCCTTAATGATTTCGGCGACAGACTTGCCTGCACCACGCATGAGATGGGAGGACTTCCCGACATCAACACGGAAAGACCTTCGTTTCAAAAGTATTTTTTTAATTACATTAACGATTGTATTGCCTGCGGTGCCGACGGTTTCAGATATGACACGGCAAAGCATATCGGACTTTCCGATGATCCAAAAGAAGATGACGGCTTTAAAAATAACTTCTGGGAAAAAGCAACAAAAGAAGTTGATAACGCAGAAAATCTTTTTATCTACGGCGAAGTGCTTCAGGGCGACAATGACAGACTTGCCGACTATATAAAAGAAATCGGCAGAACCACATCAAGCACCTACGGCAGTAAAATTCGTTCGGGAATTGCAAGCGGCAATATCGACACGGCAGTTGTGTCTGATTATTGGATTGGCAATGCAGACCCGAATATCGTAACATGGGTTGAATCCCACGATAACTACATCAACGACTGCACATACAACAATATCGACAGCGAACAGGTTGTCCTCGGCTGGGCAATAATCACGGCAAGAAAAGACGGAACACCGCTCTTCTTTGACCGTCCGTATAACAGTTCAATCGACAATTCATGGGGCATGAACCGAATCGGCACACAGGGTGACGATATGTACAAGGACAACCGTGTTTCCGCAGTGAATTTCTTCAGAACAGCAATGAAAGGTGAAGACGAAAATCTCGTTAATCCTAACCTTGACTCAACTGCTCTTATGATTGAAAGAGGTACAAAGGGAGCTGTAATTGTCAATACAAATGATGCTCTCAAGGTTGATTTTGAAACAAATCTTGCTGACGGAACATATGTTGACCGTGTTGACCGCAAAACCGAATATACTGTTAAAAACGGTAAGATTACCTGTGATACGGATATCCCTGAAAATTCAGTTGTAGTTCTTTATAATGAGGGATACACTGAATATGCAAGACCTGCAAGCGTTGGTGTTGACTCAAAAACAGAGTTTACATACAGCGATGATACATACGAGGTAACTCTCACCTGTTCAAACACAGATAATGCCACATATTCCCTTGACGGCGGAAAGGCTGTTTCGTACAAAGACGGTGACAAAGTAACAATCAAGCACGGTGACAGCGATGTTTCAAAGCTTGAGCTTCGTGCGGAAAATGCCGAAGGCGTCAAAACTTACGAAAGACTTGAATTCACTTATATGTAAAAGATGAATTTTATGCTATGCTTGCACCGATGTCTGTAATGCAAAACCACACATCGGTGCAGAAACAAAAAGAAAAAGACGGAACTTACGACTGCATAATCAAAAGAGATTTGAATTCACCGAATATTATTTTCTTTGACGGTGAATATCCAACGATTTGCAGTATTTCCCTACAAAAATCATACAGCAGAATAACGGAGGTAACAAAGCATGAGCGAACTTAAAGGCGCAAAAATGGAAGGAAGCAAGGTGCCGGCAGAGGAAATCAAGAATCCAGACCTCGTAGCCGCTATTGAAAAGATGCAGGATGACAACACAACCGAAAACATCAACAAGATGATTGATGAGGTTATGAAGGCGAAATTCATTCTCCCTGCAAAGGTAACACCAAAGACAGAGGCTAAGACAACCAACGGTCAGACTGTTATGCAGCAGTCAACCCAGGTTCAGTTCAGACTTCTTGAAAACGGCAACAAGGAAAAGTTTTTCGGTGTATTTACGGACACAGACGAACTTTTCAAGTGGAAAGACACTCAAAATGCACAGAAGGTTGTTACAGACTTTGACAGTATTGCCCAGATGGTAATGGATCCTCAGGCTGATGTAAAGGGCTTTGTAATCAATCCTTTCGGAAAGAGCGTAACATTCCCGAAACAGATGGTTCATTCTTTCAAACAGCAGAAGGACTATATGAAACTCAAAAATCAGACAATCGAACCGGGTTCACCAATCAGTCTCGGCGAGCCCAAAGAATACCCGATTGATCTTATGGCTGCTCTTATTAATCATTTCAGCACAGAGCCGACAGTAAATGCCGCATATCTTCGCTTGATTGAGCAGAACGGTCAAAAGAGCTACTTCATCGTGGTTGATTTCTTCGGTGATATGGAAAGCACATTCGATGCAATCAGCAAGGTTGCAAATCCGTTCCTTGACGATGAAATCCAGCTTTCAATGATGCCGTATTCAATGGATTTTGCAAAAAATGCAGTAAAGGGTGTTGAACCTTTCTACAGAAAAGAAAACTGATTATTTAAATATTGTTTTTGCAAAACATTAAATCCGCTGACAGTTTATGTCAGCGGATTTTTTATGGTTAAAATATGTTGCAATATAGTCAAAAATAAGCTTTATTTAATTAAGTCTACAAAACTCTGCGCAATAACTTGTACAAAGAAACAAAAATGTGATAATGAATTGAAAAAACAAGTGCAAAATGCTATAATAAAAGCAATCACATTGCCCACAATTATGAAATGGAGGAATCAAAATGAAAAGAACAAGAAAAATCACGAGCATTATTCTTGCCGCACTCATGGTGCTTTCAGCACTTGTCGTGTCGGCAGGTGGTGTTTCGGCAGCAACATCGTCAGGTTCAGAGGTGTACTTTGACAACTCAAAGTACGGATGGAAGGATGTTTATGTTTACGCATACGGCACAAAGGAAAATGCCGAATGGCCGGGAGAGCTTATGACAAAAGAGGACAGCGGTCTTTATAAGGCAAGCTTTGCGTCTTCTTTTAAATCGGAAAAAATCATCTTCAACAACGGTCTTGAAAAAGGCAACGGCAAGGAGCAGTATCCTGAGGCAGCAGGTCTTTCACTCAAAGCCGGCGAATGCAAAATGCTCACAGCCGAAAAGCAGTGGATTGATTACGGCAAGCCTGATGATCACGCTTACGGTTATACACTTACAGCAAACAATACGTCTTTTTCAACAGAATCACTTGATGTAAAGCTTGCGTTAAAGAATGCCGACAAGGGCTATTACTCAGTTGACGGTTCAGCTAAGAAAGAGTTTGCAAACGGTGATTCGGTAAAAGTCGGTGAGGGCAAAATCGGCAATTCAAAAGTTACGCTTACACTTTATGCAACAGGTGCAGACGGGGTTGAAACGGAGCAGACATATACCTTCAAAAAGACTTTTACAGCGTCAAAGACAACTTTCTCCGCTAAATCAGACGGCCACACAACAGCGCCTGAGAGCGGCTATTACGGCACAAACCCTGAAATGCAGCTCGGCAAGCATAAGACAATCTCTGTTGACGGTGATTTAAGCGACTGGGACAGCTCAATGATTATTGCTCAGGGTGTTGCAAACGATGATCCCCGAGTTTATATGCCTTCTTCAATGCATGAACAGCCGTGGGATGCTTATGCTCTCTACAGTGCATGGGATGACGATAATCTTTATTTCCTGCTTGAAATGGCTAACACAACATACATAACTTCTCCCGAGGACAACTTCGCCGCATCAAATGAGGCTCGTCCTTGGAGAAACAGTATTCCTATGTATCTTGCTCTGTCAATTGACCCTGCAAAGCAGGCAACAGGCAAGGCAGTAGGTACAAACAAGGACGGTTCTGTGTATACCAATCCATTCGTATGGGGTTGCACAAACGGCACTGCAAAAGATGGAGGCACAGGCTTTACAACTCATATAGACACACTTGTTGCATTTGACTCCAACAACTCAAACGGCGGCGCTTCAATCTTCAAGGCGGATACTCAGGACACAGACGGAACATATATGTTCAACTATGACACAAGAATTCCGATCGGTGTAACAAGCTTTCAGGCTCAGGACAATAAAAACGGATTTAAAATCAAATACGCTAACGGAACAAAGAGTACATCAATCTTCGGTATCAACGCTCCAAAGGGTTCAAGAGTATCAGGAGATAACCTCGATATGAACTCAAACTGGGTTGACTTCTTCGATGAAGGTTACAAGAACTCATACGGCTATGTTTACGAAATTGCAGTTCCGCTCAATACTTTAGGTATTGACCGCAACTACATTGAAACACAGGGTATCGGTGCAATGCAGATTCTTACATACGGCACATCGGGTATGGATACACTTCCGCATGATCCCTCAATGCTCGATCAGGCAAATCTTGAGTACAGCTACGATCCTTCAACCTCACACGAGAAAGAAGATATTGACAATATCACAGTTCCGCTTGCAAGAATCGGTGCGCTTCTTCCCGACACAGAAGTAAACGAAGCTCCGTTTGAGGTTAACTTCGGTGCAAACCTCAATTCGGGACAGAGTGCAGGCACACCTGTCACACTTTTGGCAGAAAGCTATCACGCTACAGGTGATGTAACTTATTCATTCACAGTTAACGGTGAAACAGTTCAGAACTCAAACACAGATTCATGTGTATGGACTCCGTCGGCTGACGGCACATATTCAATCGGTGTGGTTGCAGTTGATGCAAACGGCAACAAGGCAGAGTCAACAAAGACATTCGTTGTAGGTTCTTCTTCATCGGATGAAACTCTCAAAGGCGATGTTAACCGTGACGGCAGTGTAACTGTTGTTGATGCAACACTTGTTCAGAAATACATCGTAAAGCTTGAAGATTTTGACGCAGAAACAATGAAGATTGCCGATGTAAACGGTAACGGCATTATTGAGATTACAGATGCAACATTGATTCAGAAAATCATAGTTAATCTTGCTTAAACGATAAAATTTAATCTTAAAAACTTTTAAGGCGGTTGTGCATATTCTGCATAACCGCCTTTTGTATAAACCTTGTATGTAAATTAAAGCCTTACGGGAATTCCTTTTTCGTTGAGATATTTTTTAAGTTCGGGAATCGGAATTTCACCAAAGTGAAAAAGTGATGCCGCAAGGACTGCGTCAGCCTTGCCTTCCGTAAAAGCATCATAAAAATGCTCAAGTGCGCCCGCACCGCCACTTGCAATTACGGGAATGTTCACCTTTTCGGAAACTGCCCTTGTAAGTGCAATGTCATAGCCTTTTTTCTGACCGTCCTCGTCCATGCTTGTAAGGAGAATTTCTCCCGCACCGAGTTTTTCGCATTTTACAGCCCATTCAATTGCATCCATACCGACAGGAGTTCTTCCGCCGTTCACATAAACTTCCCAGCTGTCGCCGTTTCTTTTGGCATCTATAGCGGCGACAACGCACTGACTGCCGAATTTATATGCCGCCTCGCTGATGAGTTCGGGACGATGAACAGCGGCTGAATTTACGGACACCTTGTCTGCGCCGGCTCTGAGCAGAACATTGAAATCTTCAACGCTTCTGATACCGCCGCCGACCGTGAACGGAATGAAAATTGAATTTGCAACCTTTTCAACCATGTCAATGGTGATGTTTCTTGAATCGCTTGATGCGGTAATGTCGAGAAATACAAGCTCGTCAGCACCTTGTTTGTCATACTGCATTGCAGATTCAACGGGATCGCCTGCGTCAACAAGATTTACAAAACTCATACCTTTTACAACTCTGCCGTTTTTTACATCAAGACATGGAATTATTCTTTTTGCGTACATATTTATTCCTCCCTGCCTTTTACAATGTCAGCAAAATTTCTGAGAATTTTAAGTCCCGTTTTGCCGCTTTTTTCGGGGTGAAACTGAGTTGCAAAAACATTGCCTTTTTCAACAGCGGCGTCAATCGTAACACCGTATTCCGTCTGAGCCGAAACAATGCTCCTGTCGCTTGCGTTCAAAAAATATGAGTGAACAAAATAAACGTATGCATTCTGTTCGATGCCTTTGAAAAGTTTGCTCTTTTCATTGATTTTAAGGCTGTTCCAACCGATGTGCGGAATCTTTAAGCCTTCGCCTGACGGAATCTTTGTGATTGCACCGTCAAAAACCGAAAGACCTTTTACATTCGGACTTTCTTCACTTTCGGGGAAGAGGAGCTGAAGTCCAAGACAAATGCCTAAAAACGGTTTTTCACTGTTTATGTACTCAATAACCGTGTCTTTAATGCCGTATGAATTCATTGTGTCCATTGTATCGCCAAACGAACCGACACCCGGCAAAACAGCACCGTCTGCATTCATAATTTCGTCTTTATCTCTTGTAATCACACATTCACAGCCGATATGCTTTAACGCTTTGTAAACACTGCGGATATTGCCTGCGCCGTAATCAATAACTGCTATCATTTTTATCAACTCCGTCATTTGCTTTCTGTTAAACAATTTTACCATACAACATTTATTATTGCAACATAAACCGACGCATATTTCATAATTTCGTAAAATTTACAATAATTTAATTTATATCTTATTGTAAATTGCAAGTTCTTGTGTTAAAATGAATTAGTTAAGACAGTGTGTCTGTTTTTACTATTTATAATGGGAGATATTAAAAAAATGATTACTCATTTGCTCACAAGAATAGATTTAATGATGAATTCCCTCTCAAAGGGACAAAAAAGGATTGCTCTTTTTATTGAAGAGCATTACGATAAGGCGGCATTTATGACCGCATCAAAGCTTGGTGAAACTGTTGGAGTCAGCGAGAGTACGGTTGTTCGTTTTGCAACCGAGCTCGGCTATGACGGCTACCCTAAGCTTCAAAAAGCAATGCAGGAGATGATTCGCAACAAGCTCACATCTGTTCAGCGAATTGAAGTTACCTCCAACCGTATCGGCAATGACAATGTGCTTGACAGCGTTCTTAATCAGGATATCGATAAAATCCGCAGAACAATTGAAGAAACATCTCATGAGGATTTTGCCCGTGCAGTTGATGAAATTTGCAAGGCAGAGCGTATTTACATATTCGGTGTGCGTTCAACAGCCGCAATCGCAAACTTCCTTGCATACTATTTTGAAATGATTTTTGACAATGTGCGTGTTATCACAAGCGGCAGTCAAACCGAAACATTTGAACAGATTTTCAGAATCACCGACAAAGATGTTATGATCGGTATTTCATTTCCCCGTTACAGTTCAATGTCGGTTGAGGCAATGGACTTTGCCCGTTCAAGGGGTGCTCACGCAATTGCAATCACGGACAGTATGGTTTCTCCTCTTGTTCAGAGTGCCGATTCCGTGCTTATTGCAAGAAGCGATATGGCGTCAATTGTAGACTCACTTGTTGCACCGTTAAGCCTTATCAACGCTCTTATTGTTGCAACCGTGCTTAAAAAGAAGGATGAAGTTTCCGACACATTCCGCAGACTTGAACTTGTGTGGAACCGTGACGGAGTTTACACCAACCGTGACAGAGAAATAATGGGTAATATAGAAGATGATGATAAGTAAAAAAGTTGTGGTAATCGGAGCAGGTGCGGCAGGTCTTATGGCGGGTGCAACTGCGGCGCTCTATGGTGCATCAGTTACGATAATCGAAAAGAACAAGCGTGTCGGCAGGAAAATTATGATAACGGGCAAAGGAAGGTGTAACCTTGCCAACAACTGCGATGTGCAGACTTTTATCAATAATGTTCCCGTGAACGGAAGATTTCTCTATTCTGCAATCAATGCATTTACTCCCGAGGATACAATCGAATTTTTTGAATCCAAAGGACTTAAAACAAAGACCGAAAGGGGAAATCGTGTGTTCCCTGCATCCGATAAATCGGTTGATGTTGTTGATACAATGCATGATTATGCCGTTGAATCGGGTTGTAAAATCGTGTGTGATACGGCAAACGCTCTTATTCTTGAGGACGGTGCCGTTATAGGTGTTAAGTGTGAAGAAAATACCTACTATGCCGACAGCGTAATTATCTGTTGCGGCGGTAAAAGCTATCCGCTTACGGGCTCAACAGGTGACGGCTATACACTTGCAAAACAGGCAGGACACACAATCGTTCCGCTCAAACCGTCGCTCGTGCCGTTTACTTCCGGTGATAAACAATGCAAGGATATGCAGGGACTTGCCCTCAAAAATGTTGCGCTCAGAATAGTTGATAAGAACAGTAAAAAGACTGTTTACAGCGACTTCGGCGAAATGCTTTTTACACATTTTGGGATGAGCGGCCCGATGATTTTATCGGCAAGCTCTCACATCCGTGATATTCAGCCCGACCGTTATATTGCGGAAATTGACCTCAAGCCGGCACTTGATTTTGAACACCTCGACAGGCGTATTCAGAACGATTTCAAAGAGAATTCAAACCGTGATGTTTCAAACGCATTTTCAAAGCTTTTGCCGAGAAAAATCATAGTACCCGTTCTCAAACGCTGGGGAGTTCCCTTTGACAAAAAGTGTAATTCAATTACAAAAGAGGAGCGACATGCTCTTTGTGAAATTCTCAAATGCTTTACGGTTGAAATCAGCGGTTTCAGACCGATTGAGGAGGCAATCATAACCTCAGGCGGTGTAAAAACTTCCGAAATCAACCCGAAAACCATGGAAAGCAAGCTTGTAAGCGGCCTGTATTTTGCAGGTGAAGTAATCGACTGCGACGCCTACACAGGCGGTTTTAATCTCCAGATTGCATGGAGTACAGGACGGCTTGCCGGAGAAAACAGTGCATATATCTGATTTGATTATACATAATATATTTGATTGAAAGGATGTAATTTATGTCAATAGCAATCGCTTTGGACGGTCCTGCAGGAGCAGGCAAATCCTCAATTGCAAAAAGAGTTGCAAAGGCACTTGACTGTATTTATGTTGATACAGGAGCGCTTTATCGCACAATCGGTCTGTCGGCAACAAGAAACTCCGTAGCTCCCGAAGATGAAAATGCGGTAAAGAATTTGCTTTCAAAAATCACAGTTGACCTAACATTCAATGAAAAGGGCGAGCAGATTGTTCTGCTTGACAACGAAGATGTGTCCGGACTCATCAGAACTCCGGAGGCATCAATGATGGCGTCAAAAATTTCTGCTGTACCGATTGTAAGAGCATATCTTCTTGATTTGCAGAGAAATATGGCAAAGACGCATGATGTAATTATGGACGGCAGAGATATCGGCACGGTTGTGCTGCCCGATGCACAGGTTAAAATTTTTCTTACAGCGTCCCCCGAGGCAAGAGCCGAAAGAAGATATAAGGAGCTTGTTGAAAAGGGTATGAATGTAAAATACGACGACATTTTAAACGATGTAATAACCCGTGACTACAACGATACTCACCGCAAAACAGCTCCGCTCAAGCCTGCCGAGGGTTGCATTACCGTTGACACAACAGAGCTTGATTTTGAGCAGTCGGTTGAAAAAATAATTTCCGTTATAAAGGAGAATATCTGATGGGTCAGTCAAAGGTACTTTATGCAGTCGGCAAAGCTGTTTGCAAGCCTGTTTTCAAACTTTTGTACAGATATAAAACTATAATTGAAGAGCCGCTTCCGCTTGTTGGAGGCATGATTATTGCAAGTAACCATATATCAAATTCAGATCCGGTTCTTCTCGGTTTGTCGCAGAAAAAGCGCAGACTGTTCTTTATGGCAAAAATTGAACTTTTTAAAAATAAATTCTTCGGTGCGTTAATCCGTGCGCTCGGTGCATTCCCCGTTGAAAGGGGTGCAGGTGACGGCAAGGCTATCAAGACAGGCGAAGACCTTATCCGTGACGGCGAGATTATGACAATCTTTATTGAGGGCGGTCGTTCCAAAACAGGCGAACTTATGCGCCCCCGCAGCGGATGCGCTCTTGTTGCACAGCAGATGCAGGTCCCTGTTGTGCCTGCCTGCATCACAATTGTAGGAAACAAAAAGCATACATTTGCAAAGAGAGTTATCCACTTCGGCAAACCTCTCACACCCGAAAAGCTCGGACTTACTCCGGACAGCGGAAGACGGGAGCTTAAAGGTGCAACAACCATGATCATGGATGAAATCAAAAGAATGAGGGAGCAGGATTTAATTGAGTATAAAAAAGGCTGATTCGGCAGGATTCTGCTTTGGCGTCAACCGTGCAATCAATATCGTAAATGAACTGCTTGAAAAAGGAATAAAGGTTGCAACCCTCGGACCTATTATCCACAATATGGAAATGGTTCACGAGCTTGAAGAAAGAGGATGCACTCCCGTTAAAGCAGTTGACGAGCTTACTGACGATACAACGCTTGTAATCCGTTCACACGGAGTTGAAAAAAGCGTTATTGATTCTCTTGTAAAAAGAGGAATTAACTTTGAGGACGCAACGTGTCCTTTTGTTAAAAAAATCCACAAGATTGTATCAAACACAAACCCTGAAAATGATGTCGTTTTAATTGCAGGAAACAAAAATCATCCCGAGGTTTGCGGTATAATAGGTCATTGTGCAAGTGATTGTTACACATTTAATAACGAGGAAGAGCTTGATGATTTATTGCCAAATATTCTAAAAGAGAATAATAAACAGGTGCAAATTGTCGCACAGACAACATTTGACACACAAGAATGGAAAAAATGTGTAAAAAAGATAAAAAAGCTATGTACAAATGCAAAAATATTTGATACAATATGTAATGCTACGCAAGTTAGGCAAACCGAAGCTTCTCAGATTGCCGCCGAATCCGACTTTATGGTTGTAATCGGTGACAGGCACAGCTCCAATACGGGAAAGCTTTTTGATATATGCAAAAGACAGTGTGAGAACACGGTTCTCATTGAAACCGCTGCCGAGCTTGATTTAAACAAGGTTTCGGTTGCCGAATCAATCGGCGTAACTGCGGGTGCTTCAACGCCTGCAAGGATAATAAAGGAGGTACTGGATACAATGAGTGAAGTAAAATCCGGTGAAACAAATTTGGAACCATCTTTTGAGGAGATGCTTGAGGAGTCCCTCAAAAACTTTAATACAAACGAGAGGGTAATGGGCACAGTTCTGAGCATAGCTCCCAACGAAGTTCAGGTAGATGTCGGCAGAAAGCAGACAGGCTTTATTCCTGCTTCAGAGCTTTCAAACGATCCTAACGCAAGACCCGAAGATGTAGTTAAAGTAGGCGATGTTATTGAGCTTCTTATTATGAAGACCAATGATCAGGAAGGCACTATCATGCTTTCAAAGCGCAGAGTAGATGCACAGAAGGGTTGGGAAGAGCTCAAAGAAAAGGCAGAGTCACAGGAGGTTCTCTCCGGCAAGGTTACTGAGGCAGTTAAGGGCGGCGTAATCGTTCTTTACAACGGCTCAAGAATCTTTATCCCTGCATCACAGGCAACAGCAACTCGTGAAGAGAGCCTTGAAGACCTCGTAGGTCAGGATGTTGATTTCAGACTTATCGAAGTTTCACAGAACGGCAGACGCAGAAGAGCTATCGGTTCAATCCGCAGCGTACTCAAGGAGCAGAGAGCTGCTCAGCGTGAAGAATTCTGGAAAACCTGCGAAGTTGGCAAGCGTTACAAGGGCGTTGTTAAGTCACTTACAAGCTACGGCGCATTTGTTGACCTCGGCGGCGTGTTCGGCATGATTCACATTTCAGAGCTTTCATGGACACACATTAAGCATCCGAGCGAGGTTGTTAATGTAGGCGATACAGTTGATGTTTACATAAAGGATATCAATGAGGAAACAAAGAAGATTTCTCTCGGCTTCAAGAATGCTGAAGACAATCCGTGGGAAATCCTCAAGAATAACTATCCCGAGGGAACAGTTGTTAAGGCTACAATCGTCGGTCTTACAACATTCGGTGCATTCGCAAACATCATCCCCGGCATTGACGGTCTTATCCATATTTCTCAGATTGCAAACAAGAGAATTGAAAAGCCCGCTGATGTACTCAAGGTTGGCGATGTTGTTGAAGCTAAGATTACTGCAATCGACTTTGACAAGAAGCGTGTAAGCCTTTCAATGCGTGCACTTCTTCCTGAAGACGAGCAGGCACCTGCTAAGTCTGAAGAAGCTGCTGAATAATCAGAACTTTTGTGGGCATCCGAAAGGATGCCCTTTTGTTTTAAATTAATTTAATCGGGTACAGGCTATGAAACGACTGATTTCCCTTGCTGTGGCTGTTATGCTTATCACACTTCTCGGTGTGTGCAGAAGCCGTGCGTATAATGAATACAATCTGACTGACCTTGCCGCTTGTTCGTCTGTAAAAAGTGACAGCAACGGCAAGGGCGGATTTGTGTGCGCATTTTCGGGAAATACAGTGTTTTCAGCAAGGCTTGTGCCCGATTTTTCTGCATACAATTTTTCTGTCGGCGGTCGGATAAGGAGTGTATCACAGAGCGGAAGCTACACTTATGCACTTGTTTTTGACGATGCTTTCACTAATAAATATTCAGTGTATTCTCTTAATCTTGATAACGGAAATGTTTCACAGAACACTTTTGTTGACGAAAATTTTATGACCAATTCCTTTTCGGTAACCGATAATCGCATTTACTATATCAAGACCGACAGCCTGAAATCTTATGTTGCGTGCAGGGATTTTTCCTCTGATAAAAAGTCGAAAATAACTTTTTCAGACAATGTAAACGAGGTTTTTAATAATAACGGAAAGTCATACGCAAGACTTTGTGACGGTTCAATTTACAAGCTTTCACAATCGTCATCAACCTATGTTGCCGATACAGGTGAATTTAAAAATATTTATAACGCAGGAATAAACAGAGTTATAAACGAAGACGGGTTTATTGTTTCGCTGTCAGATAATTCAAGGAATTATGTTTCAAATGCCGCAGCAGAAAATGTTTCGGTATCTGACGGAAAAATATATTCTGCCGTGAATTATCGACTTAATCTGAAAACATCCGAAAAAACAAAAAGCGTGTCAATTCCCGATAGAGCAACTGCTGTTGTATCTTACAAAAATCAATGTGCTGTTTTGCTTGATAACGGAACGGTTCAGGTATTTGGCTCGGGTGATTTTGAAGAAAAGAAAACAAGTGGCAATAAAGGCAGTAACGACAATCACAATTCTTCTAAATCAGATATTCAACCGAATAATTCCGAATACCTGTTTTCTGACGGGATAGTTTACGGGATTTACAGCGGAGAAACCGTTGCCGATTTCAAAAACAAAACTTCTGCCGAAAATGTATATAAGGCGGACGGTACTCTTGCAAAGAGCGGAAAGCTGAAAACAGGCTTTACTGCCGTTATAGATTCAAAGACTTATGTTATTGCAGTTTGCGGAGATGTGACGGGTGAGGGCAATGTAAATTCAAAGGATGTCACGCTTTTGCAAAAATACCTCTGTGATAATGCAGAATTAGACGGTGCATACCTCAAAGCCGCCGATTTTAACCTTGACGGCGAAGCAGATAACCGTGACCTTGTCTTAATTTCAAGACAAAAAAATTGACAAAACAAAAACCGCCCCAATCGGAGCGGTTTAATTTTTTTCAAAAATAAACTTTATCAGTCCATTTCCCAGTTGTGCCATACATTCTGGATATCATCGTTATCCTCGAACATATCAAGCATTTTCTGCATCTTAGTTGCAGTTTCTTCGTCCTCAAGCTTTGTATATGTGCTTGGAACCATTTCAATTTCAGCAGAAACGAATGTGTAGCCGAGCTTTTCAAGCTCATCTCTTACAGCGCCGAAATCATCTGTTTCTGTGTAAATTGTAAATACATCGTCGTCAGCCTCAAAGTCTGATGCACCGCACTCAAGAGCATCGCTCATCACGGTATCCTCATCCTTTTCAAGGTCCTCACGCTCAATAACGAGAACGCCCTTCTTTGAGAACATAAAGCTTACACAGCCCTGTGTACCCATATTGCCGCCGAATTTATCAAAGTAATGTCTTACTTCGCCTGCTGTTCTGTTTCTGTTGTCTGTAAGTGCCTCAACAATTACGGCAACGCCGTTTGGACCGTAGCCCTCATATGTAACAGCCTCGTAGTTTGTTGAATCTGCATCGCTTGACGCCTTCTTGATGATTCTTTCAATGTTGTCGTTAGGTACATTTGCAGCCTTTGCTTTTGCAATACAATCCTTGAGTTTTGAGTTAACGGAAGGATCGGCACTTCCGCCATCCTTGATTGCAACAATAAGTTCTCTGCCGATTTTTGTAAATACTTTAGCTCTTGCGGCATCGTTCTTACCTTTTTTCTGCTTGATTGTACTCCATTTGTTATGTCCTGACATTAATATCATTCCTTTGTCAATAAAGTATAATTATCTTATTAAGTATATCACACACACCTTTGTGATGTAAATAAAAAAAGTTATTACAGTTTTGTAATAACTCCATTGTCAAATATCGCCTGTGGTGCTATAATCTATGTTGTAGAAAACAAATGCCGATAAATTTGATGTAAATATAAAAAAATAAAGCTTAAATGTCGAAAATATAATTTTACGAAGGGAGTTTTTGAAATGATCAGATCTATGACGGGTTTCGGAAGATGTGAAACCGTTATCAACGGCCGGGAGATTACCGTTGAAATCAAAAGCGTGAATCACCGCTATTTTGAATTTTCCTGCAGAACCCCAAGAAGTTACGGATTTCTTGACGACAAACTTAAAAACTATGTAAATTCAAGGGTTTCACGAGGCAAGATTGATATGTTCGTATCAATCGGTGCGTCCGATGAAGAACCCTGTGATGTAACTGTTAATCATCAGCTTGTTTCGGGATATATCAACGCTTTTAAGGAAATCAGTGAAAAGTACGATATTCCGAATGATGTCTCAACAGTTTCACTTTCACGCTTTCCCGATGTTTTTACGGTTCACAAAGCGCCTGAGGACGAGGATCAAATTACTGCCGATGTTCTTTCAGCCGCAAAGATAGCAGTTGATGCTTTTGTTGCAATGCGTGAAACAGAGGGCGAGAAGATGAAAGAGGACATTCTTTCAAGAGCCAACACAATTCTTTCTGTTGTAGGTGAAATTGAGGAGCGTTCTCCGCAGACTGTTGCCGAGTATGAACAAAGACTTATGGAACGCATCAAGCAGACGCTTGCTGAAAATGATGTCAAGGTTGATGAGCAGAGGGTTCTCACAGAGGTTGCCGTATTTGCGGATAAGGTAGCCGTTGCGGAGGAAACCGTAAGACTTCGCAGCCACTTTGACCAGCTTTCAAAGTTCCTTGAATATGACGAGCCTGTCGGCAGAAAAATTGACTTTATCATTCAGGAAATGAACCGTGAGTCAAATACAATCGGTTCAAAGGTTCAGGATGCAATTCTTGCACATAAGGTTGTTGACATCAAGAGTGAGATTGAAAAAATCCGTGAACAGGTTCAGAATATCGAATAAGGTGAACAGATGAAGCTTATTAATATCGGTTTTGGTAATCTTGTCAGCTCCGACAAGATTGTTGCAGTAGTTGCTCCGGAATCTGCTCCCGTAAAGCGAATTGTTCAGGATGCAAAACAGAACAATCTGCTTATTGATGCAACCTGCGGACGAAAATGCAAATCGGTGATTGTTGCCGAGAATAATCATGTTATTCTCTCGGCAATTTCATGTGAGGCAATTCAGAACAGAACGGACGAAAGTGAGGAAAACAAGGATGAGCATTAACAGAAAAGGAAATCTTATTTTGTTTACCGGTTCATCGGGTGTAGGCAAGGGTACAATAATCAAGGAACTTCTTGACCGTGACAAAAATATCCGTCTTTCGGTTTCAAACACAACAAGAGAACCGAGAGAGGGAGAGATTGACGGGGTTCATTATAACTTTTTGACAAGAGAACAGTTCAACGATGTTCTGAAAAAAGACGGCTATCTTGAACATGCAGAGTTTTGCGGTAATCTCTACGGTACACCTAAAAAGCAGGTTGAAGATATGCTCAATCAGGGTTATGATGTTCTGCTTGAGATTGAGGTCAAGGGCGGACTTCAGATTCTTGATAAATATCCCGACATTCTCAGTATATTCATTCTTCCGCCTTCAATGGAGTCGCTTGAAAGACGACTTCGCAGAAGAGGTACAGAGGATGAAGAAACTATTCGGAAAAGGCTTGCACAGGCTGCCGAGGAAATCAGCTACAAGGACAGATATAAGTACAATGTGGTAAACGGCGACCTTGAAACAGCAATAAATGAGGTTCTCGATATTCTTCATAAAGAGGATGAAAACCTCATTAAATAATATACAAAGAAAATTAACATAAAATATTTTAAGAGGAGAATTATTATGCATAAAGTTGATGTGGATTCATTATTACAGGGTAAGCAGAGTAAGTACGCACTTGTTGTAGGTGTTGCAAAAAGAGCAAGAGAAATTACTCAGACTTTTGAAGAGGAACAGATTGTAACAGAGGATAAGCCTGTTCTTATCGCAATCAAGGAAATCGAAGGTCATGAAATCAACATTCTTGAGCCTGACGAAGATGAACTCTGATTTAACAGTCAAAGTTGCCGTTGAAAACACAACATATGTTTTCGACAAATTATTTGACTACCTTGTACCGTCTGCCTTTACCGATTTGGTTCAGGTCGGCAAAAGGGTTCTCGTTCCGTTCGGCAGAGGCAACAAAAAGAAACAGGGAATAATTTTTGAGCTTTCTCCCGTGAGTAATGACATTTCGGTTGAAAAGCTCAAAAGCATTTGTTCCGTTCTTGATGACGAACCTGTCCTGTCAAAAGAACTTTTGAAGCTTGCCGAGTTTATGAAAGAGCATTATTTCTGCACCTATTATGATGCGGTAAAAACAATGCTCCCTGCGGGTATAAATTACAAAATCACAACGCTTTACGGTGTTCGTGAGGGTGTAGATGAAGAAGAGCTTTCCGAGGAACAGCAAAGAATTTTTGCTTACCTTCATTCAAAAAGAAAAGCCGTAAAGTCCGATAAAATTCTTGACGATTTCGGATTAGATAACACGGTTATTCTTGAAGATATGGTAAAGTCGGGATATCTTTACAAATCAGATGAGGCTTTCAGAAAGGTTTCGGATGCGGTTATGAAAATGGCTGCTCCGACCGAACTTGCCGACAGCGACAATATCAAGCTTACCGAAAAGCAGAAAGCCGTTCTCGACCTTATCAAAATGACAGGCGGAACTTCCGTTAAAGAGGTTTGTTACTTCACGGGTGTCACAACAGGCGTTACGGACGCACTTTATAAAAAAGGTCTTATCTACTACTATGACGAAGAAGTGTTCCGTATTGAGGACAGGACGAAGGACGAAAGTCTTGCCCCTGTTGCGTTGTCAAAACAACAGCAGACAGCCTGCGATAACCTCTATGCCGAATATGCCGATTCAAAACCGCATACAAGCCTTTTGTTCGGTGTTACAGGTTCGGGAAAAACAAGCGTTTTTATGAAACTGATTGAGCGTGTAATAAACGATAACAAGGGAATCATCGTTATGGTGCCTGAAATTTCGCTTACACCGCAGTTTGTTTCAACCTTTTCAAAGCGTTTCGGAGAGCAGATTGCCGTATTTCACAGCGCACTTTCACTCGGTGAAAGGCTTGATGAATACAAGCGTGTAAAAAAAGGTCTTGCAAAAATCGTTATAGGAACACGAAGTGCCGTGTTTGCTCCGTTTGAAAAAGTCGGTCTTATCATAATGGACGAGGAACAGGAGTACAGCTATAAGTCTGAAAGCTCCCCCAGATATCATGCAAGAGAAATCGCAAAATTCAGATGCAGCTACGATAATGCCTTGCTTGTTTTAAGCTCGGCAACTCCGTCGGTTGAATCCTACTACTACGCAAAAAACGGAAGATATTCGCTTAACACGCTCACCGAGAGATACGGCGATGCGGTTTTGCCGAAGGTTGTTGTCGCAGACATGAATGTTGAACAGCAAAACGGCAATGTAACGGGATTTTCCGAAACCTTGCTTGAAAATCTGCGCTATAATCTTGAAAATAACAAGCAGTCAATTCTGCTTTTAAACAGACGGGGATACAACACCTTTGTAACCTGCCGAATGTGCGGTGAACCTGTTGTGTGTCCCAACTGTTCAATATCGCTCACATATCACAGCGCCAACCGCAGAATGATGTGTCACTACTGCGGATATTCCGTGCCTTATACGGAAGAATGTCCGTCCTGCCACAGCAAATCTTTAAGATTTGGCGGAACCGGCACTCAAAAGGCTGAAAGTGAAATTTCAGAGCTTTTTCCCGATGCAAGAATATTGCGTATGGATACCGACGCAACATCTTCAAAATCATCCTATGAAAAGATGATAACGGCATTTGCAGACGGTAAGTACGATATTCTTGTGGGAACACAAATGGTTGCAAAGGGACTCGATTTTCCCAATGTGACGCTTGTGGGTGTCCTCAACACTGACTATATGCTGTATGCCGATGATTACAGAAGCTACGAAAGAACATTTTCTCTTTTAACTCAGGTAGTCGGCAGAAGCGGCAGAGGTGCGTCAAAGGGTATGGCTGTTATTCAGTCCTACACTCCCGACAACCTCATAATCTCTATGGCGGCAAGGCAGGATTATCTTGCCTTTTACAGCACCGAAATTCAGGTCAGAAAAGCAATGCTTTATCCGCCTTTTGCGGATATCTGTCTTATCGGCTTTTCGGGTGAAAAACAGCAGCTTACAATGAAAGCGGCTAACAGCTTTTTGCAGTGCTTTGTCAGTCACGCAAGAAGCGAATACCCTGCCATGCCTTTGAGAATACTCGGTCCGTCACCTGCAAATGTTGTGAAAGTGAGCAACAAATTCAGATATAAACTTATAATAAAATGTAAAAATAACCGTGATTTCAGAGGACTGCTCTCAGCGGTTATGACAGAATTCGGAAAGAATAAGGAATTTGGAAAGGTCAGTACATATGCGGATATGAACGCTCTGACCTTTTAGCGAAAGGATATAATTTATGGCTTTAAGACAAATTGTAAAAGAGGGCGACAGCGTTCTCACAAAAAAATGCAGACCTGTCGTAAAGTTTGATGACCGCCTTGCAGATCTTATTGACGATATGATTGAAACCTTGCACAAGGCTGAGGGAGTGGGACTTGCCGCTCCTCAGGTCGGAATTTTAAGAAGAGTTGTGGTTATTGATGTCGGCGAAGGTCCGATTGAGCTTGTAAACCCGAAAATCATCGCTTACAGCGGCAAGCAGGAAACTCTTGAGGGTTGTCTTTCAATTCCCGGCAAGTGGGGTTACACAGTAAGACCTGATTATGTAAAGGTTAAGGCTCAGGACAGACACGGTGACGAATTTGTTATTGACGGCAAGGATTTGCTTGCAAAGGCTTTTTGTCACGAACTCGACCATCTTGAGGGAATTCTCTTTACTCAGGTTGCAACAAGAATGTTGACTCCTGCCGAAATTGAAGAAATGAATAGCTGATAAACAGGTGAAGATATGAAAATAATTTATATGGGTACTCCGGATTTTGCCGTACCTGCACTCAAGGCTCTTGCAAATTCGGAACATGAGGTTTGTGCCGTGTTTACACAACCCGACAAGCCGAGGGGAAGAAAGATGATAATGACTCCTCCCGATGTCAAGGTGTGCGCAGAAAAGCTGAACATTCCCGTGTATCAGCCCGAAACCTTTAAGGACGGCAAACCTCTTGAAATTATCAATAAATATAATCCCGATGCCATTGTTGTTGCGGCTTACGGAAAAATTCTTCCCAAGTCGGTTCTTGACTCTGCAAAGTACGGTTGCATCAATCTTCACGGCTCGCTTTTGCCTAAATACAGAGGCGCATCTCCTATTCAGCAGAGCGTATTAAACGGTGACAGGGAAACCGGTGTAACGGCTATGCAAATGGATGTCGGACTTGACACAGGTGACATTCTGAAAGTTGTCAAAACGGAAATCGGTGTGAACGAAACCTCGGGAGAGCTTTTTGACCGTCTTTCTCTTATGGGCGGAGAGCTTATTCTTGACACCCTTTCTGCTCTTGAAAAGGGCGAAATCACTCCGATTAAGCAGGACGAAAGCCTTGCAACTCACACTTCAAAAATTGACAAATCACTTTGTCCGATTGATTTTACAAAACCGGCCTTTGAGGTGCATAATAAAATCAGAGGACTTAATCCGTGGCCGATTGCCACAACCGAAATTAACGGTAAAAAGATAAAGGTTCACTCTTCTTTGCTCTGTGAAAAGAGCGGAAAAGCGGGAACTGTAATCAGTACAAAACCGCTGATTGTTGCCTGCGGTGAAAAGTCGGTTGAGCTTTGTGAAATTCAGCCTGAGGGCAAAAAGAAAATGACCGCCGAGGCATTCCTTGCCGGCCACAGGCTTTCTGTCGGCGATGTAATCGGTTAAAAATTCCCGTCTGCAATATGCAGACAGAAAGGTGTTTGATTTATGGGCTTCTTTTACGGATTTGATATGACCTATCTTGTGTTTATTGTTCCTTGTATCATAATAACATTGATTTGTCAGGTCAAAGTTAAAACAACTTTTTCAAAATATTCACAGATAAGAAATTCAAGAAATATGACAGGCGCTCAGGCGGCTGAATATGTTCTTCATCAGCACGGTGTAACAGGTGTCAGAATTGAACATGTTGCAGGCAGTATGACAGACCATTTTGACCCGAGAACAAATGTAATCAGACTTTCCGACACGGTTTTTAACAGCACCTCCGTTGCGGCTGTAGGCGTTGCCTGTCATGAGGCAGGTCATGCAGTTCAGCACGCAGAAAATTATCTGCCTAACAGAATCCGTTCGTTTATTCTTCCTGTTGCAAGACTCGGTTCAAGCCTCAGTTGGATTTTTATTATAGTCGGTTTTTGCTTTACACAGAGAGTAGGTTTTGTATTTCTTTATATAGGTATAATCCTGTTTGCGCTTTCTGTACTCTTTACAATCGCAACACTTCCCGTAGAGTTTAATGCATCAAAAAGAGCGCTTGAAACAATCAGAAACGGTGATCTTCTTTACGGTGAAGAATACACAGGAGCAAAGAGAGTGCTTCAGGCAGCCGCAATGACATATGTTGCAGCGGCTCTTACTGCAATTATGCAGCTTTTAAGATTAATTATAATTGCGAACAATCGCAGAAGATAATTTATTTTGGAGATTAAAATGGCAAACACACGCAATATTGCACTGAATGTGCTGCTTAAAATTGAAAATGAGGGAGCATATTCAAATATTGCTTTGAATAATGCCATAAAGGAAAACCGTCTTTCGGGTGTTGACAGCTCTTTTGTGTCAGCACTCGTTTACGGCGTTCTGGAAAGAAGAATTACGCTTGATTATATTATCAGGTCTTATTCTAAAATTCCGTTAAGGAAAATTGAAACAAAAACAAAAAATATTCTTCGCCTTGGAATACTCCAGCTTTTGTTTATGGACAAAGTTCCCGACAGTGCGGCAGTCAACGAAAGCGTTAATCTTGCCAAAAAGCACAAACTTCAGAAATCATCGGGTTTCATAAACGGAATTCTTCGTAATATCACAAGGGCAGAGGATAAATATACATTACCCGATGAAAAGGACAGGGCTCGATATCTTTCGGTAAAATATTCTGTTCCCGAAAATATTGTGAAATTGTGGGTTAATTCTTACGGAGAAAATAATGCCGAACAGCTTTTGGCATCTCTTAACGGCAGAGCCAAAATCTGTTGTCGTGTTAATCCCCTCAGAACAGATGCAGACACATTAATTAAGAAATTATCCGATGAGGGCGTTGTTGCGGAGAAAATTCCCTTTATTGACAACGCACTCTATCTTGAAAATACAGGCTCGGTTGAAAGACTCAGAGCGTACAAGTCCGGACTTTTTCATATTCAGGATGCGTCAAGCCAGCTTTGTGTGAATTTTCTTGACGCAAAGCCTCGCAATATTATGCTTGATGTATGTTCCGCACCGGGCGGAAAGTCGTTTTCGGCGGCTCAGTATATGAACAACCGTGGCAGAATTTTTTCCTGTGATATGTTCGACCATAAGCTGAAACTGATTTCGGCAGGTGCTAAAAGGCTTGGCATCACTTGTATTTCAACGCTTCTGCGTGATGCGTCAACCAATGACACGGCACTTCCTGTGGCGGACAGAATCCTCTGCGATGTTCCGTGCAGCGGTCTTGGAATCATGTCAAGAAAGCCCGAAATCAGATACAAGGATGACCTTATTTCCAATGATTTGCCGGATTTGCAGTACAGGATTCTCTGCGCAAGTGCGGATAATCTTGCAGTAGGCGGTAAGCTTGTCTATTCTACCTGTACATTGAATCCTGATGAAAACAATAAAAACACAAAGCGTTTTCTTAAGGAACATCCCGATTTTTACGGAATACCGTTAAAACTTCCAAACGGAATTACCCGTGCATTTGATGAAGAACCATACGAAATAACACTTATGCCGCACACCTGCGGAACAGACGGATTTTACATCAGCTTATTCGGAAAGAAGGCGTCAAATTGAATAATTTAACGGATATCAAGTCAATGACGCTTGATGAGCTGACTGAATTTGTCACAGAAAACGGTTTTCCAAAATTCAGAGCAAAGCAGATTTATGATTGGTTGTACAAAAATGTGACCGATTTTGACAATATGCGTAACATTCCTGCCGATTTAAAGGCTTTTTTGAAATCAAGTAGTTACATTTCTGTTGCAAATATTGAAAAAAAACTTGTTTCAAGGTATGATAAAACAGTCAAGTACCTTTTTTCGTTTAATGACGGCGAATGTGTAGAGTCTGTTGTAATGAGTTACAAGCACGGATATTCAATCTGTATCTCAACACAGGTTGGCTGTAAAATGGGTTGTACATTTTGTGCAACAGGCAAAAGCGGTTTTTCACGGAGTCTTGTACCGTCGGAAATGCTCGGACAGATTGAGGCCGCACAGCGTGACCTTAACATAAGAATTTCTAACATTGTTCTTATGGGAATGGGTGAACCGCTTGATAATTTTGATAATGTTGTAAAATTTCTCCGACTTGTTTCGTCAGACAACGGTCTTAACATTGGAATGCGACATATTACCCTTTCAACCTGCGGTATAGTTCCGAAAATTTATGAACTTGCAAAACTTCATCTCGGAATAACGCTTTCCGTTTCATTACACGCGCCGAACGATGAGATAAGGCAGCAAACAATGCCCATTGCAAAAAAATATTCTATTGAAGAATTATTAAAGGCTTGTTCAGATTATTTCAAAACAACAGGTCGCAGAGTTACATTTGAATACTCTATGATAAGCGGAGTTAATGACAGCGATGAAAACGCAAGAGAGCTTGCAAAACGACTTGAGGGTACACAAAGCCATGTTAATCTGATCCCCGTCAATACTGTTGAGGGAACAGGCTACTTAAAAAGCAATATTAAAAGACAGCAGGCATTCATAAATATTCTTGCTGCTAAAAATATCGGAGCAACCGTGCGCAGAACACTTGGAAGTGACATAAACGCATCGTGCGGTCAGCTCAGAAGAAAGCATATTGAAGAAGGAGGTAAATAACTTGGAAGTATTCAGCAAAAGTGATATCGGACTTGTTCGTAATCAGAATCAGGATGACTGTCGCTTCGGAGTTATTTCTCCCAGCTGTGTCTGGGCAGTTGTGTGTGACGGAATGGGCGGTGCAAACGGCGGTAATATTGCCAGTGCAACGGCAGTTGATTATATCAGCACCAAAATTACCGATTTGTACAAAGATGATATGACCAAGGAGCAGATTGGCGAGCTTATGGCAGAAATTGTTGTCAACGCCAATATGAAAGTATTTGAAATGTCCATGAAAGATCCCGAACTCACGGGTATGGGAACTACATGTGAATTTGTCTTTGTAAAAGATACAACCGTTCATGTTGTTCATGTCGGTGACAGTCGCACATACGCTATCAGAGGCGGTAAAATCAAGCAGCTTACAGAGGATCATTCCGTTGTTCAGGAAATGGTTAGAAGAGGCGAGCTTACATATGAGCAGGCGCAAAATCATCCGAACAAGAACTTTATAACAAGGGCGCTCGGCATAAAACCGTCCGTTCGCCTTGACTATATTGAAGCCAACTTTATTTACGGTGATGTTCTTCTCATCTGTACCGACGGACTTTCAAATTGCGTTACAACAGGAGATATGGTCAAAATCTGCCATGAAAACCGTGGTGAAGGTCTTATCACAAAGCTTGTTGACAAGGCGAAAGACGGCGGAGGTTCTGATAATATCACAGCTACCGTAATTTACTAATGATAGGAGTTGACCGTTTTGGATAAATATTTGGGCAAAAGACTTGACGGGAGATATGAAATCCACGAGCTTATCGGTGTCGGCGGTATGGCAAATGTTTACCGTTGTACCGACACAGTCGATGACCGTGAAGTTGCCGTAAAAATTCTTAAAGACGAGTATCTCAACAACGAGGAGTTTATCCGCCGTTTCAAAAATGAATCAAAAGCCATCGCAATGCTTTCACATCCGAATATTGTAAAGGTGTATGATGTAAGCTTTGGCGATATGATTCAGTATATCGTAATGGAATATATTGACGGCATTACCCTCAAAGAATATATTGATCAGCAAGGCATTATTGAGTGGAAAGACGCAATTCACCTGACTGCACAGATTCTAAAGGCTTTACAGCACGCTCACGAGTGCGGAATTGTACACCGTGATATAAAGCCGCAAAATATTATGCTGTTGCAGGACGGTACAATCAAAGTTACCGATTTCGGTATTGCAAGATTTTCCGATAAATCGACACGCACAATGACGGAACAGGCAATCGGCTCTGTTCACTACATTGCCCCTGAACAGGCAAGAGGTGACGCAACTGACGGAAAAACGGACATTTATTCTGTCGGTGTAATGCTCTATGAAATGCTTACGGGAAAGCTTCCGTTTGACGGTGACAGTGCCGTTACAATTGCGCTTATGCAGTTGCAGTCAACACCGAAGCATCCTCGTGAAATCAATCCTGGAATCCCGATAGGTCTTGAGCAGATTACTATGAAGGCAATGGAAAAGCTTCCGTCCGACAGATACACTTCTGCCGCAGAAATGCTTTCTGATATCGAAAGATTCAGACTTAATCCGTCAATCGTTTTTGATTACGGCAACAAGTCTTTTGTTGATAATCAGCCCACAAAGTTTGTTCACTCTCTGCGTGACAGCGGGGTAAGAAATAAAATTGACAACGAGGCAACCAAAGTAGTTGATATGCCGCAGGACGATGTTGTTGTTAAAGAAGAACAGTTTGCCGATGAGGATTTTGTAAAGGAACATAAGCCGTCATACTATGCAGTCAAGGGTATTGTAATTGCGGCTGTTGCAGTATGTGCAATTTTCTTTGCACTTGCAATGTTCAGAGGCTGCTCAACCTCACAGGCTAAGGATGTTGAAGTTCCCGATTATGTCGGCAAATCCTTTGTTTCAATAAAAGAAAATAACCCGAATGATTTCAAGTTTGAGGTTAAGAGTGAATATGATGAGTCAAAGGAAATGGGCGTAATTCTTGATCAAGAGCCTAAGGGCGGTTCAATGAAGGTTAAGTCAGGCTCAACAATCACGGTAACCGTAAACGGAACGGACACAGAGGTTTCTGTTCCTTATGTAACCAATTACAGCGAAAAAGAGGCTTCTCAGGCTCTCAAGGAAAAGAATCTTATTCCTGAAATTGTCTATGTAGAAAACACTAAAACACCAAAGGGCTACACAATTGAGTGTTTCCCGAAAGCAGGTGTAAAAACTACAATTGGTTCAACGGTATATGTATATATTGCAAGCGGTGAGAGAACCAAACAGGTTACACTCCCGTCGGTTGACGGACTTATGCTTTCCGAAGCAAAGCAGACTCTTGTTGATCTCGGACTAACCGTTGAAACAGTACAGGATGATGAAAGCAAAGAACCAAAGGATACAGTCCTCGGTATGTCGCCTCTCCAGTACGGCAAGGTTGACGCAGGCTCTGTTGTAACCCTGACTGTAAGCTCGGGACTCGGTGACGAAAACACGGTTAATATCTTCGTTGACCTTCCGTCGGATGTTGAAGATTCAGTCGATATGACTGTAATTGTTGACGGTGCGGTTGATTCCCGTAATTCAAAGACACTTGTTCCGAAATATAACAAGACCTATACTCTTGAGCTCAAGGGCTCAGGCACTTCAACTGTAGTAATTCAGCTTGACGGTCAGGCTTACAGAGAGTATTCGGTTGACTTTGCATCGGCAGCGGTAACCACTACGGCGTCACATGATTATGTCCGTGCGACAACCGCTCCTCCCGAAACCGAACCGCCGACACAGTATTACACAGATCCGTATGTAGCGCCTGACACGACCGTTCAGCCGGTTACGGATGATCCTGAACTTTAATCGGTGAAGTATGGATACTAAAAGCGGAATTTTAATGAAATCAATCGGCGGATTTTACTATGTCCGTGCCGATGGCGAGGATTACGAATGTAAGGCAAGGGGGAGCTTTCGCAAAAGCGGAAACTCTCCCGTAGCGGGGGACAGGGTAAATATATCTGTTCCGAATGACGGCTTTTGTGCGATAGAAGAAATTCTTCCACGCAAAAACAAGCTCCGCAGACCTGCTCTTGCAAATCTTGATATTCTTCTTCTCGTGTGTTCAACTGTTGAACCGTTGCCGAATTTTACGATTATTGACAAAATGACTGCGGCGGCGGTAAACAATAATATGGAACCCGTAATTGTCGTTACAAAAAATGATCTGGAAAACGGAGATAAGATTGCCGATATCTACAGACATGCAGGTTTTGAGGTTTTTCTCTGTTCGGAAGATGATTCTTCACAAACCGAAGAACTCAAAAGCTATCTGTCCGGCAAGGTTTCAGCCTTTATCGGTAACAGCGGTGTCGGCAAGTCCACATTGCTCAATAAGCTTTTTCCATCGCTTTCTCTTGAAACAGGGCAGACAAGTAAAAAACTCGGCAGAGGAAGACATACAACAAGAGTTGTTGAACTGTTTGAACTTGACGGTTGTTTTGTGGCAGACACACCCGGGTTTTCAACCGTTGATCTTCAGCGTTACGAAATGATTGACAAAAGCCGGCTGCAATATTGCTTTCCTGAATTTGAAAAATATTTAGGGGACTGTATGTTTACTTCATGTTCGCATACCTGTGAAAAAGGCTGCAGGATTCTTGAGGCGCTCTCTGACGGTGAAATTGAAGAAACCCGTCATCGCAGTTATGTTCAGATGTATAACGAGGTCAAGGACATTAAATCATGGCAGATAAAGGAGTAATTATGCGTTGTGTGATTATTGCAGGCTCGCCTGACACAAATTCGGATTTTTTGTCCGAGGTTATAAAACCTGATGACTATGTGATATGTGCCGACAGAGGTTGCAATTTTGCAAAACAGGCAGGCATTACTCCGAACCTTGTTGTAGGAGATTTTGATTCCGAGCCTGATGTACTGTTTCCAAACTGCGAAACGGTCCGACTTATTCCCGAAAAGGATGATACCGACACAATGCACTCTGTTGACCTTGCACTTGAAAAAAGGTTTGACGAAATAGCAATTCTCGGTGCATTAGGCGGTCGCTTTGACCATAGCTTTGCAAATGTGGCGGTTCTCTCTTATATTCACGAACACGGAAGTAAGGGCGTTCTCCTTTCTGAAAAAGAGAAAATAGAATTTCTTCCCGTAGGTCATTATGAATATAAAAACTTTAAAGGCAAAACATTTTCGCTTTTCCCTTTCGGATGTCCGAGTGTCTGCGTAAGCTATTCGGGAACAAAGTATCCTCTTGAAAAATACTATGTTTCGAGCAGCGTTACTCTGGGTGTTTCAAATGTATTCACTTCCGATATGACAACAATTGACATATATGACGGAAATGCAATACTTATAATTAATTTGATAGACTGTTAAAATTACAGCTTGACATTGTTTGCAAATGTATCTTGTATATATCAAAAGCAATGTCAACATTATATGGGGGTATAGCTCAGCTGGGAGAGTGTCTGACTGGCAGTCAGAAGGTCACGGGTTCGAGCCCCGTTATCTCCACCACATTTTTATACAACAATATTTGCAAAGAATTTGCTTTATAAGGCTTTGCAATAACAAAATTGTAACTATATTAACACCTTTAAGTCTTGAAAAGAAATATGTTTTTATGGTATAATTCTTTTCAGACAAAATTTGAAATTGATACTTATTTGGAGTTGAGTAATAATATGTCATTGTGTATGGGATGCATGCAGGAAATAGGTGACAACAAGATTTGTCCGTCCTGCGGATTTGATACAACTGAAAAACAGCAAGCTCCTTTTTTACCGTACGGAACAATTCTTCAGAACCGCTATATCGTAGGTGCGGGAATTGATACCAACGGCGAAAGCACACGCTATATAAGCCACGACAAGCAGACAGGTGACATTGTAATCATCTGCGAATTTCTTCCTATCGGACTTTTTTCTCGTGAAGAAGGAACTACCGAGGTCAGAATAAATTATGAAAACCGCCTTGTATATAATAAACTCAAGGACGATTTTCTTAACTATTACAGGATTCTTTCAGAACTCCGTGAGCTTTCCGCTCTTATGAATGTTCACAACATTTTTGAAGAAAATAACACAGTTTATGTTGTTGAGGAAAACGAGGATCTTATTCCTTTTGAGGAGTATGTTGAACGCAGTAACGGTCATCTTGAATGGGATATTGCCCGTCCGCTTTTTATGCCTGTAATTTCTGCGCTTGAGGCTCTTCACAAGAGAGGTGTCGGTCACTATGCTATCGCACCTAAGAATATGTATATCACAGCATCGGGTAAAATTAAAATTTCAGGCTTTGCGTCGGAAAATGAGCGTAAAAGAGGCACGCCTCTCAAATCTCAGCTTTTCTCAGGCGCTGCGGCTCCCGAACAGTATGACGATAATTTTCCTCTTGACGATATTACGGATATCTATGGATTTTGTGCAACCCTTTTCTATGCCCTCACGGGTCATATGCCAAAGAGTGCGGTAGAACGCCGTAAGGACAGCCGACTTCTTATGAGTACAACAACCGTAAAGAGACTTCCTCCGCATGTTGTTTCGGCTCTTGCTAACGGTTTGCAGGTTGAGCGTGAAAACCGTATTACAGATTTTGACGAGCTTCGTTCACAGCTTTCCGTTGCTCATACAGCAAAGGCAATTCAGGACGAAATTTCAAGAACAGCAAGCATGAACCTCACAAAGTCAGAGCGTACACGCAAGACTTCAAACGGTATGTCACACGCTTCAATTATTATTATTGCGGCTGCTATCACGGTTCTTGTTCTCGGTATTGCCGGTGTGTTCTGGCTTATGCAGAATCCGCTTGCCGGAATGTTCTCAAATAATACTGATGCGAGTGAAAGCTCAACTCAAAGCACAGAGTGGACAGGTGCTACTGTTCCTAACTATATCGGAATGACATATGAAGAGGCTGTTAAGAGTGTTGACAGCAACAGCAGTATCACAATCTACAGAACCTTTAACGATGAGTACAGCGATGATTATGCAGAAGGTAAGATTATGTCACAGACTCCTGCCGCAGGTTCAAAAATTACTCAGGAAGATTCAGTAGTAGTGAGTGTTTGCGTAAGCAAGGGATCACAGATGAGGACTCTGCCGAAGGTTGAGGGTGAAAAACTTGATACCGTTGCATCCGATATTGCCGCTCAGGGACTTCTTGCAACAGCGGAATATGAGTACAGTGACAAGGTTGCTGAGGGAAGGGTAATCCGCTACAAAGAACATGTTGAGGGTGATACTCTCGAATACGGTTCAACGGTAGTTCTTGTTGTCAGCAAGGGCAAGAAACAGACAAGTTCTCAATCATCAAACAGATAAAATTAATAACAATGTTTAAGACGGACTTTTTTCAGTCCGTCTTTTTTTATTGATATAAAACAGTTATAGTTACTGATTATCTTAAAATACTCGATAAAATTGAGATTGGAAAAAATTTCAGAAAACTGTCACAAAATAAAGGTCAAAAATAGTCAAATTTCTCTTGACTTTTCTTGAAAATGGTATAAAATATAATTAGCACTCAGGGAACAAGAGTGCTAATTAATTAAAAGCAATTTAAAATTTTTACAGGAGGCTGTATTTATGACAATCAAACCATTACTCGACAGAGTCGTTTTAAAAGTTGAAGAGGCTGAAGAGAAAACAAAGAGCGGTATTATTCTTTCATCTGCTGCTCAGGAAAAGCCACAGTTCGCATCAGTTGTTGCTGTTGGCCCCGGCGGTGTTGTTGACGGCAAGGAAGTAAAGATGTATGTCAGCGTAGGCGATAAGGTTATCGCAAGTAAATATGCAGGCACACAGGTAAAGATTGACGGCGAAGAATACACAATCGTAAACCAGTCGGATATACTCGCAACTCTTGAATAATTAACTAAATATACGGAGGTAATTTACAATGGCTAAACAAATCGCATACGGCGAAGATGCAAGAAAAGCTTTAATGAAAGGTATCGACCAGCTCGCTGATACCGTTAAAATCACACTCGGACCTAAGGGCAGAAATGTTGTTCTTGATAAGAAGTTCGGTGCTCCGCTCATCACAAATGACGGTGTAACAATCGCTAAGGAAATTGAACTTGAAGATCCTTTTGAAAATATGGGTGCTCAGCTTGTAAAGGAAGTTTCTATCAAGACTAACGATATTGCAGGCGACGGTACAACAACTGCCACACTTCTTGCTCAGGCTCTCATCAGAGAGGGTATGAAGAATGTAACTGCAGGCGCTAACCCAATGGTACTTAAAAAGGGTATTGCAGACGCTGTAAATGTTGCAGTTGAGGCTGTAAAGAAGAACAGCAAGCAGGTATCCGGTACAGATGATATCGCAAGAGTTGCAACAGTTTCATCACAGGATGAATTCATCGGTAAGCTTATTGCCGAGGCTATGGAAAAGGTTACAACAGACGGTGTTATCACAGTTGAGGAATCAAAGACAGCCGAAACATACAGCGAGGTTGTTGAAGGTATGATGTTTGACAGAGGTTACATCGCTCCTTATATGGTAACAGATACAGATAAGATGGTTGCAGAGCTTGACAATCCGCTTATCCTTATCACAGATAAGAAGATTTCTACTACACAGGAAATTCTCCCACTTCTTGAGCAGATTGTTCAGATGGGTAAGAAGCTCCTTATCATTGCCGAAGATGTTGAGGGCGAGGCTCTTACAACTCTCGTACTTAACAAACTCAGAGGTACATTCACTTGTGTTGCCGTAAAGGCTCCGGGCTTTGGCGACAGAAGAAAAGAAATGCTTCAGGATATCGCAACACTCACAGGCGGTACGGTAATCACATCCGACCTCGGTCTTGAACTCAAGGATACAACAGTTGATCAGCTCGGTACTGCCCGTCAGGTTAAGATTGAAAAGGAAAACACAATCATCGTTGACGGCTCAGGTGACAAGGAAGCTATCAAGGGCAGAGTTGCTCAGATCAGACAGCAGATTGAAACAACAACATCTGACTTTGACCGTGAAAAACTTCAGGAGCGTCTTGCAAAGCTCGCAGGCGGCGTAGCAGTTATCAAGGTTGGTGCTGCAACAGAAGTTGAAATGAAAGAAAAGAAGCTCCGTATTGAGGATGCTCTTGCCGCTACAAAGGCTGCTGTTGAAGAGGGTATCGTAGCAGGCGGCGGTATCGCTTGCATGAACGCTATTCCGGCTGTTGCTGAGTTCGTTGACACTCTCGAGGGTGACGCCAAGACAGGTGCTAAGATTGTTCTTAAAGCACTTGAAGAACCGCTCCGTCAGATTGTTGCTAACGCAGGTCTTGAGGGCAGCGTAATCTGCGATAATGTTAAGAAGGCTAACAAGGTTGGCTATGGCTTCAACGCTCTTACAGAGGAATACACAGATATGGTTTCGGCAGGTATCGTTGACCCAACAAAGGTTACTCGTTCAGCTCTCCAGAACGCAAGCTCTGTTGCAGCAATGGTTCTTACAACAGAATCACTTGTTACAGACATCAAAGAGCCTGCAGCTCCTGCAGCTCCCGCAGCACCTGATATGGGCGGAATGTACTAATCCCGTAAGCTGTAATATTATAGATAATTTTTACCGCAGACTCAAAAGGTCTGCGGTAATTTTATGCTCAAATCCTTTTTCTTGCTTTTTGTCGAAAGGTATATTATAATTTAAATATGTATGAAAAATTCACACGGAAAACAGGTGATTTTATGAAGATAAAAGAAGATTTTGTTCTGCGTAAGGTTGCAGATTCATATGTTGTAGTTCCCGTAAACAAGCTAACGCTTGATTTTAACGGAATTATCAACCTCAATGAAACGGGTGCATTCCTTTTTGAAAAGCTCCAAAACGATTGCGAAAAGGCTGATTTGCTCAAAGCAATGCTTGATGAGTATGAAGTGAGCGAAGATAAGGCGAGTGCCGATATTGATACATTTATTCAAAAGCTAAGAGAGGCTGATGTCCTTGAATAAAGAAGTAGGTCTTGATGATGTAATGCAGATTATAGCCGAAAAGCTTGAGACCGGAGGATCGGTTACTTTCAATCCGAAGGGAACAAGTATGCTCCCAATGCTCCGAGACGGTGACGATACGGTTGTTTTATCAAAACCGAAGGGCAGACTTCATCTTTTTGACTTGCCTTTATACAGACGAAAAGACGGCTCGTATGTATTGCACCGTGTCGTCAATTTCGGAAGTGACGGCAGTTATACTATGTGCGGTGACAATCAGTTTGCCGTTGAAAAAGGTATTACCGATGATGATGTAATCGGAGTGGTAACAGCCTTTTACAGAAAGGGCAAGCCCTACACGGTTGACTCAATGAAGTACAGAGCATACCTTGAATTTATGTTCTATTCAAAACCGCTAAGGAAGGTTATTGCATCAACTATGTCAAGAAGTAAAAATGCATTCTCAAAGCTTAAAACGAAAAAAGGGAAAAAATGAGGAAACATCTTAACGATAACGAAAAAATTGAATTTAAGTATCTGCTTGAGCTTGTTTCATCGTCTGTAAACGGAACAGCACCTCCGATTCCTTATGAGGGGATAAAATGGCAGTCGATAAAAATGCTTGCAAACTATTGCAGTGTCGAATCGCTTGTTGCCAATGCGGTTTTGTCGCTCGACAAAAAGTATGTTTCGCCCGAAGTATATGAAAAATTCAAGCAGAATTTGTCGCTTGAAATGCTGATTGACGGAAATCTCTCATATGAAACCGAGAAAATTCTCAAGGCTTTTGATGAAAACAAAATCAAGAATATTCCCTTAAAGGGCTATTTTATGAAAAAGGAATATCCCCGTTCCGACTTTCGTTCCGTGTCTGATGTAGATATCCTTTTTGACAGAAAACAGGCTGATTCGGTCAAAAAAGTATTTTCCGAACTCGGATACACTTTTCTGAATGAAGATGACAACCAGTATCATTTTAAAAAAAAGCCGATGATGAACATTGAAATGCATGCAACTCTTGTCCATGAAAACGAGGAATCCTATCCGTTGCTTGTTAATCAGCTTGACCGTTCAACAAAGCGTGACGGCTACAGCTATTCATATGAAATGAGCCATGAGGACTTTTATATCTATATGCTTGTTCATAACTCGAATCATTTCAGAATCGGCGGAATGGGAGCAAGAATGGTGCTTGACAGCTATGTTTTCTTGAAAAATCATCAATCTGAGCTAGATTATGACTATCTTAATGTGATGCTTGAAAAAATCGGTATTGCAAAGTATGAAAAGCGTGTTCGTGAGATTGCGTTCAACTGGTTTGCAAAGCCACAGGCTGAACTTAAATTTGATGATATCGAAGAATATATTCTGCTCAGCGGTACACTCGGCAGGGTAGATGTCGGCACGATGATAAATTCTCACAAGACAATTACCGAGAATAATAAATCAAAATTCTCATATCTTGTGTCCTCAATATTTCCACCAAAATCCGAAATGCAGTACAAGTATCCGTATGTAAAAAAAACACCGTTCCTTTTACCGATTTCATGGTGTCATATGTGGGGAAAAAGGCTTTTTGTAGACAGAAATATCAATTTTAAATCGGGCATCAAAAACCGTATGTCATACACGGATGAAGATGTAAATTTGTACAAGTCCCTTTTGGATGAAATGGGTTTTGACGGTATTGGAATAAATAATTTCGGAAATTGAATATGCAAATTAACCTCCCGACAGTTTTTGCTGTCGGGATTTTTGCATAATAAAGGTAAATTTGAAAATAATATTTCAAGATATTATTTTTGAGGTGATACCTAAATGGTCAGAATTATTACCGATTCAGCCGCCGATTTTGAACATTCAGAGAGTGAAAAATTCGGAATTTCTACAGTTCCGTTAGCTGTATATATTGACGGAAAAGAATATAAGGATGATTTTTTACATTCAAAGGAACGCTTTTACAGGCTTGCAAAGCTGTCGAAAACTTTGCCGAAAACATCTCAACCCTCGCCGTATGTCTACGAATGTGCTTTGAAAAAGGCGAGAGATAACGGCGAATCGGTTGTGGTGATAACTGTTTCTTCGGCATTGAGCGGTTCATATCAGAGTGCAGTCCTTGCAAGAGATTTGCTCGAATATGAGGGGTGTTATGTGATAGACAGCAAATCTGCTTCGGCAGGTCAGAAGCTTCTTGTAAACGAGGCACTTCGCCTGCGTGACAACGGGTTTACAGCAAAAGAAATTGCCGAACATCTTCTGAGGTTCAGAAGCAGAATTATGGTATATGCCTGTATTGACGATATGAAGTACCTCTATGGGGGTGGCAGACATACAAATGCCGCCGCATTACTCGGCTCAACAGGAAGAATAAAACCCGTAATCAGCATTACGGGTTCGGGCAGTGTAGCCTTTGAGGCGAAAACAATCGGAATGCGCCACGGTATGAATCATATGCTGATGTCGTTGAAAAAGCTTGGCATAGATCAAAATTATCCGTTGTATATAATGCACACAAATGCAAAAAATCAGGCATTGTATTTATCAAAGCTCATAATATCAAAAGGAATTCCTTTTGTTGAGGGCAGTATTGTCAGCGTGGGTTCCGTTGTCGGCAGCCATATAGGAGAGGGCAGTACGGGGATTGCATTTGTCAAAAAAGAGCAAAGAAAAAGCGGACATGATTAACTGTCCGCTTCAATCATTTTATTAGGCTTTTTCGCTTTCTTTACCGTTGGGAATTTCTTTCAGTTTTCCGACAAATTTTTTGATTTTTGTATATTTGCCGTTAAGAATACACTCAAATGCAAAAGACGCAGTAGGAATCATAAGAATTATGTAAGTCAGCACATACTGCGACTTGCCTTCAAATAAGAGGTGATATCCGAACGCTCCCAGAATAACAAGAGGGAGAAGTACGGTTTCAATATTTGTCTTTCTGTTAATGAACAAGAAGTAAATTCCTGCCGCAAACGCAATGAAAAGAATCTGCATATAGAAGTTGAAGTACAGTTCAAAGAACTGTCCGATACTGCCGTCATACATTCCGTTGCCGATCCAATTAAGCTCGTTTGTATGAGACTTGACCTTGCTAACCCATATGCTTTCGTATGTCGGTTCATTCCATTGGCTGATAATTTTCTTCGAGAAGAAGTCAATCATATAGTTTGTGTTTTTACCGAAGTAATTCATTCTTGATTTTATATTGGTCCAAGCCTGTGCATTTGCGGCTTTTGCGTCAAGACCTGCGCTTTTATAATCGTTGAGGGCAATTCCGTTGTACCAACCGGGAGCCATATATGAATCGTTAATGCCCATATCAAGGTACATAGCCTGTGAAACACCGCTTGAAAGCTTCACTCCCGAACGGTTCTCATAACTCATGATAACAAGGTTGCTTGTTCCGACAACAGCAATGCAAATTGCAAGTGCAAACGCAATGCTCTGCCACTTCTTAGCCTTAATTGTGTGAATAATCAGCATAACAACAAACGCAACAAGATAAATCAGGTTGTTGTATTTTGCAAGTGTTGAAATAACAAGAAGTACGGCACACGGAATGAGGAGCAGGTACTTGTTTGTCTGAAAATACTTGATGAGGAAGTATGATGCCCAGATTGCAAAGCACATTCCGATGATGTTGCCGTAAACGAATGTGCAGAAAAGTACGGGCTGAAAACAGCCGGCAAGCAGAAGAATTGTAATAAATTCAACCGAACGCTTTTTGAAAAGAAGTCTTGTGATGTTTACAATACCTATATAAGCGGCGGCTGTACACATTACATTGAATACCTGAATCGGCATTGTACTGTCCGTACCGAAAATTCTGTAAAAAATTTCGCTGATGAAAACAAAGCCAAGCTGGAACGGATAGAAGTTGTAGTAAGAATATCCGCTGTAAAAATCGCTGTTGTAAAAACCGCTGTTATTGTGGAATGACGAATAGTTGCCCTTAGCCGCCTGCGACGCTGTTTCATAGATGTTGTAGCTGTCAGCCGCAGGAACAGAGGTTACCGAGAATATCCAGACAAGTCCCACAATCATGACGAACGCCGCAAGACCTATATGCATAAATTTCAGATTGACCTTTGCAAAAAAGTCACAATGCTTTTTCATTTTAAATATAAAAACGGTAAACAGGGAAGTGAACAGGATGTTCAGCGCAATGTTATCCGTCTGATACAAAATTACTTCACTGCCGTAATTTGCCGAATCAAACACGCTTGTCTGCACAAAGCTCATAATTGCTATGTATGCAAATGCTATGAATACAAACAGACAAAGAATGTTTACAATAACATACTCGACTGTATTCTGCTTTTTGACAGAAGTAACCGTTTTTCCAGTCTGTTTAGGTTTATTTGAATTGTTCTTAGTTTTAGTATTACCCATATTATGTACCTGCCCGATTAAAATTCTTTCTTGACAGAACGCATAAACAGAGTTCCGAGTGCTTCTTTGATATCTGTTCCGTCGAATAAAACCTTGTATACAGACTCAACAATCGGAAGGTCAACACCATATTCCTGACCGAGCTTGTATAACGCTTTTGATGTCATAACACCCTCGGCAAGCTTTGTAAATCTGTCTCCCTTTGCAAAGCTTTCACCGTACATTCTGTTGTGACTCCATTTTGAAAACAAGGTAGCCTCATAGTCGCCGAGATGACAAAGACCGTAAGCACTCATCTCATTGCCTCCGAGTGCCTTAATGAGTCTTGCAATCTCTCGTGTGCCTCTTGCCATTAACGCACCTTTTAGCGAGGTGTAGTTAAGTCCGTCAAGCATACCTGCGGCGATGCCGATAACATTCTTTGCGGCAGCACCGATTTCACTGCCGATAAGATCCGTTCCAAGGTAAAATCTGATAAGGTCGCTTGTGAATTCATTTACAAGCTTTTCCTTAATATCGTGATTATTGCTGTCAATAACCATACAGTTCGGAATACCTCTTACATAATCCTGGGGATGTCCCGGACCTACCCAAACTGCAACGGGTGTCTTGCTTTCGTCAACAAATTCACCGACAACCTCACTGAGCCTTTTTCCTGTAGTTGCCTCAACACCCTTCATGCAGAGGACAATTGTCTTGCCGTCAAGATTGTACTTTGAAATATCCGCAAAATACGAACGCAGATACTGCGATGAAATCGAAATTATAATAACCTCGGCTCTTTCAATCGCATATTCAAGATTCGAAGAAACCTCAATTGACTTTGGAAAGGTGAGATAGTCGTTTTTGTGTGTTTCTTTAAGCTGTATAAATTCGGGTGCGTCGGCAAGTCCGCAGCTTAAAACATTGTGACCGATTTTGTCGAGATACCAGGCAATGCAGCTGCCCCAGCGTCCGCAACCTAAAACGGAAATATTCATATTATTACTACTCCTGTTTATATATTATTTATATTTTTTATAGCTTTAATAACAATAAAAAAACCCGCCCGACCGTATGATTTTTGCAATAACCTGCCTACTTGAGTGACAGGTGGGTGCCCGCCCTTGAACTTCAGGCTCCCTTCTTCCGAGAAAACGGGAGGTCTGCACACCGTTCAATGGAGCTAAGCTCCCGATTTAAATGTTGTAGGGTTATTTTAAAATCATTCGCGTATCGGGCAGGAATTCAAACTTATTAATCTTTAGTCCTGCAATACTATTTATATGCAGAAAAATGAACTGTTAGTCATCTTCATCATAAAATTCTTCATTGAAACGCTCTTCAAAAACAGCGGCAATTCTGTCGAGCTTGTCATCATCCTCAATTTCGGCAAGCTCTTCTTCGCCGTCAATTTCGGTAACTTCAAAAATATAATATTCTCCCGAATCATTTACAGCATCCTCGGGATTTTCAAAGAACGGGTAGAGTACATAAAACTTGCCCTCATCGTTTTCAATGATATCAAGAATTTCAAATTCTATTTCTTTACCGTCATCACCGATAAGGGTAATGAGGTCGGGTGTATATTCGTTAGCCATTCCAGAACCTCCGGTTTTTAAGAAATTTGGGTTTGCTTTTTTCACCGTAATTATTTTACAATTTTTTGAGCGTTTAGTCAAGATGTTTAACACTTTTGGTTGAAATAATTAAAAAGTATTAAAAAATTTGAAAAAGTGATAAAAAAGTGTTGACAATGACTAAAAGGTATGGTATAGTATAAACACGATAAATCATATATCAATATTAATTAACTAACAACTTCCTTTCTATGTGCTTGATTACTCCATAAAATTACCTAAAAACCGACGGCTGCATACCGTCGGTTTTTACGTTGTGTTAAATTTTCTTTTATTGTAAACTTTTTGTAAGACAAATAGCCTTGAAAAATGATTTTAAAAGATATATAATGCTTTTGATAATGGATTAGTGTGGGAAAATAAGGAAAAATCAACTTTTATCGCATAAATCCGTTCCGCCGTATGTTCAATATACACACAGAATGGAGTTTTTTATTTAATGAAATCATTTCAAAAGCTTCCGCCGCAGTTTCAGTGTGCCGAAGTAAAAGAATACTATGACATTCTCTGCAAAAAACAGGGAAGTTTTGTTTTAAAGCGAATTCTTGATATTTTTGCTTCTGTTATTCTTCTTGTGTTTCTCATCATTCCGATTGCAATTATTGCGATTTTAGTTAAAACCGACTCAAAAGGTCCTGTGTTTTACAGACAGGAAAGGGTTACAACCTACGGAAAGAAGTTTAGAATTCTTAAATTCCGTACAATGGTAACGGGAGCCGACAGGCTCGGAACACTTGTCACAACCGACAGCGATTCCCGAGTTACAAAAACAGGAAGAATTTTGCGAAAATATCGTCTTGACGAGCTGCCGCAGATTTTCAATGTTCTTTCGGGCAGTATGTCAATAGTCGGAACCCGTCCGGAGGTTCAGCATTATGTAGATATGTACGAACCTGAATATCTTGCAACACTCCTTATGCCTGCCGGAATAACCTCGTTGGCGTCAATTATGTATAAGGACGAAGAAAAGCTGTTGAAAGGCGAGATAGATGTTGACAGGGTTTATGTTGAAAAAATTCTTCCCGAAAAAATGAAGTTCAATCTTTCATATGTCAAAAATTTCAGCTTTGGTTCCGATATAAAGCTGATGTTCAAAACCGTAAAAGAAGTTTTCAGCTGATTTCGTTTTGATTGGAGTATTCAGATGACCGATTTTAAACAAAAGCTCAGAGGATTTTTTTCCGATTCATCGCTTTTTAGAAGAATCTACATTATAGATTTGTTTTTTACAAACATTGCGTTTCTCCAGATTCCTGCGTATGTACTTCTTGTTTTTCTCTTTATATGGGGTGTATGCCTTTCGGTATATAATCAAAGACATAATAATACTTTTTTTAAACTGCGCTTCGGAATATGGATTGGAGCATTTCTTGCCGTAACGGTATTTACGATGCTCATCAATTTTTCACAGACATTTCTTTACAGCCTTCTTATGCTTCTGCACGTTGTAATGTGTTTTTTTCTTTTTTACGGAATGCACACAGAGCCTGAATTTGATTACAGAATAGAGCTTTATCACATTGCAAAATTCATACTATACGCAACCACGGTAATGAACATAATCGGCATAACCTGCCTTATGTTCGGCTTTAAATTTGAATGGTACTGGATTAAATTTACCGTTTACGAAAACAGGTTCACCGGTTGTTATGTCAACCCGAATCTCCTCGGCTTCATATCTGTGGTGTCGTTTTTCTGTTGCCATATACTTTCAAAAGGGCATTTTATGCGCAGAATTGCCGAAAAAAATCCTGAACCCGGCATCAGTAAGATATGGATTGTAGCCTGTCTTGCCACAAATGCGTTTTCGCTCATTCTGTGCGATTCAAACGCCTCACTTGTGCTTGCTCTCGGATATGCAATTGTTTATATAGTTTATATGTTCTTTGCCGACAAGGCGGGACTTTCACCTTCAAAAATTATTTTGAAAATTACAGCGCTGTTTCTTGTGGGAGTTTTCCTTACAGGCTCTGCCTTGATGTTCAGAACGATTTGTCAGGAAGGCTTTTCCGTTGTTGTATCAAAGACAACCTCTGTTGTCGATTTGCTTTTAGGCAAAACCGAAAGCGAGCTTGTGCAGGAAGGACTGACTCCCGAACAGGGAGAACAGCTTGAAAAGGATAAAATCACCTTTTCACACGAAAACAAAAACATTGACAGTGGAAGAAAGAAGCTTTGGCTTGAATCAATCAATCTTTTCAAACTGTCGCCGATTATCGGAATTTCCAACGGAAATATTGTTCTCTACAGCGCCGAATATTCAAACGGTGCTTTGGAATATTCGTATCACAAAAGTGATTTGCATAACGGTTTTCTTACAATTCTTGTTTCAACGGGTGTAATCGGTTTTGTTCTTTTCGGAATTTTTGGTTTTCGATTTGCAAAACACTCCGCACAGCACCTGTTTTTGCAGAAAAAAACATATCGTGACGATGTTTATCCCTGTCTGTTTGCTTTTCTTTTCGCATATTTGATTTTTGCCTGTTTTGAAAAGGCATTGCTTTATGACATATCGTTTATGGTGGTGTGGTTCTGGCTGATTATGGGATATATGAGTTGCTACATCACAAAGTTTGAACCGACGCTTGAAAGTCAGTATCTTTTTCACGGAAAAAGACTCAGACGGGTAACAAGAACAATGCTCTGATGCTTGTATAATCGGAAAATTTGATGTATAATAACCGTAGGAGCGTTTTGTTTCTGCGGTTATTATTTTGTGAGGTATAATTTTATGAAATACGGTTTCATCAAGGTTGCATCCGCAACACCGAAAATCAGGGTTGCAGACTGTAAAACCAACACAATAAATATTATTGAACAGATTAAAGAGGCACACAAAAACGGTGCGTCACTGGTTGTGTTTCCCGAACTTTGCGTAACAGGCTACACCTGTTCCGATTTGTTTTATCAGCGTGTTTTGCTTAATGCGGCTGAAAAATCAGTTGAGAAAATTCTTAAAGAAACAGCAGACCTTGACATAATCTCAATTGCAGGAGTTCCCGTCGCAATTGAATCGGCACTCTATAATTGTGCCGCAGTAATTTATAAGGGCGATATCCTCGGCATTGTTCCGAAGGTCAACATCCCTAACTACAGCGAATTTTACGAGGTTCGTCACTACACAAGCGGCAAGAACCTCTATGATGAAATTTCATATGCAGGCGTCGAAACCATAATTTCAGACAATCTTGTGTTCTGTTGTGACAAAATGCGTGATTTCAGCTTCGGCGTTGAAGTTTGCGAGGATTTGTGGGTTGCCGCATCTCCGTCTGTTGAACACGCAAAACACGGCGCAACTATAATCTGCAACCCGTCAACATCGGATGATGTAATAGGCAAGGCACAGTATCGCCGTGACCTTGTAAAAATGCAGAGCGGTAAGCTTTGTTGTGCATATATTTACAGCGATTCGGGCTTTGGCGAAAGCACAACGGATATGGTATTTTCGGGACAGAACATAATCTCCGAAAACGCATCTCTGCTTGCTGAAAGCAAGCGCTTTACAACAGGCATTATCTATGCCGATATTGATGTTCAAAAGCTTTCGGCAGAACGCAGAAAGACAAATACTTTTACAAAAAGTGATGACAATAACTTTACCTCGGTATATTTTGATATGCCGTTAAAACATACCGAACTTACAAGAGAGTTCTCTCAGACTCCGTTCATTCCGTCAAACAAATCAGACCTTGATGCCCGTTGTGAGGAGATTATAACAATGCAGGCAACTGGTCTTGCAACAAGACTTGCTCACACGGGAATTCAAAATGCGGTTTTAGGACTTTCAGGAGGTCTTGACAGTACGCTTGCCCTCATCGTCTGCGTTCATGCTTTTGATATGCTCGGTATTGACAGAAAGAATATTCATACTGTAACAATGCCGTGTTTCGGCACAACAAAGCGTACAAAATCAAACGCACAGCTTTTGGCTGAGGCTTACGGAGTGTCTTTTGAAGATATTAACATTACAAAAGCTGTTCGTCAGCATTTTGCAGATATCAACCACGATGAAAGCGTTACAAATATAACCTACGAAAACTCACAGGCGAGAGAAAGAACACAGATTCTCATGGATCTTTCAAACAAATATAACGGTCTTGTTATCGGCACAGGCGACCTTTCTGAGCTTGCTCTCGGTTGGGCAACCTACAACGGTGACCATATGAGTATGTATGCCGTAAATGTGTCGATTCCGAAAACCCTTGTTCGCTATCTCACTGCCTATGAGGCACAGCACAGCGAGGGAGTTTTAAAAACCGTTCTTCTTGATGTTCTCGACACACCTGTAAGTCCCGAGCTTCTTCCGCCAGATAAAAACGGCGAAATTGCACAGAAAACCGAAGATGTGGTTGGCCCTTATGAACTCCACGACTTTTTCTTATATTATTTGGTAAGATTTGGCTTTGAGCCGAATAAAATATACTACCTTGCAAAGAAATCATTTGCAGGAAAATACGACAATGCCACAATCAAAAAGTGGCTCACAACCTTTGTCAGAAGATTCTTTACTCAGCAGTTCAAGCGTTCATGTCTGCCTGACGGACCGAAGGTTGGTTCTGTAACACTTTCGCCTCGTTCAGACTGGAGAATGCCGAGTGATGCGTGTGTAAACCTTTGGCTTGAAAATCTTGAAGAAGATTAAGAAATAAAATTTTGACGGTGATTTTATGAAATTGTTTATTACACGAGATGTATCTCCGTCCGATGTTTGTTTTCTGATTCGTGATGAATTGGGCAGGGATAAATATACTGCTGTTATGAAACGCAGAAAGAGAAGTATGCGTGGTGTTGTCAACAACATTGTAAGGCTTAATATTCTTGATGAGAATAAAAACCTTGTTGCAAGACTTCGACAGTTGCCCGTTGCAGGGGTAAATTCATTTACTCTAAAAACAGACAAAACAGCGGCAACCCTCGTGGTGCTTATGACCAACAATATGGTTCAATGCAGGTTCTACGGCAATAATTGGAGAATTCTCGGTGATGTAATTTCAAAAAATTTCAGCATTGTTGATGTTGACAACGCACAGATATGCAATCACATCAAGCACCCTTTAGGATGCGAACTTGAAATTGCCGATGCGCAAAACGAGTTGATATGTTTGATGACCGCCTTATGCGTCAATATGATAAATACAGTTGACAAGCGAGAGGTACAGGTTGTATAATCTATGTGCAGACAGTTCCACCGCTAAAGCCATGTGAACTGCCACAGAGCAAGCAAATAACAGTGCAAACAGCGCAGATAAATATTAAAAATTGAAATTGTCAAAGCGACATCCTTTGATGTCGCTTTTTGCAAATTCAGCTTGCAACGCAAAATTTTGCGTTTAATATATTCTCAGGGAGGAATAAATATGGACAAATTATTAAAGCTTTTAAGTGAAAATTCCGGTTTTACAACAGCGGAAATAGCGGCAATGCTCGGCGAGCCTGAGGATTACATTAAGGCGCAGATTAAGGAATACGAAAATTCGGGGGTAATCAAGGGCTATCAGGCAGTCGTAAACTGGGATATGGTTGACGACAGCTATGTTGAGGCTTTAATCGAACTTCAGGTAACTCCTAAAAAGGAAACAGGCTTTGACGAAATGGCAGAACTCTGCATGGGCTTTGAAGAGGTTGAATCTCTCTATCTTATGGCAGGTACATACGACTTTGCTCTCATTGTACGAGGCGAGTCAATGCAGGATATCGCAATGTTTGTTGCCAAAAAGCTTTCTACAATTGACGGTGTGCTTTCAACGGGTACACACTTTATTATGCGTCGCTACAAGGACAGAGGAGCGTGCCTCTTCAGCGATGAAGAGAAGCGTGACGGGAGGCATTTAATTCTGTGATAGATTACAATAATTTTATTAATAAAAAGATTTCAACGGTAAAACCTTCGGGTATCCGTAAGTTTTTTGATATAGCTAACGAAATGGACGATGTCATTTCTCTGAGTATCGGCGAACCCGATTTCCAGACGCCGTGGCACATCCGTGAAGAAGGTATTAACAGTCTGAAAAAAGGTAAGACGTGGTATTCCCCGAACAGAGGCTTTGCCGAACTTCGTGAAGAAATTGCAGCTTACTACAAAAGAAGATTCGGTATTGAGTATGATGCCAAAAAGCAGACACTTGTAACTGTCGGCGGCAGCGAAGCAATTGACCTTGTTTTCAGGACATTGCTTGATCCCGGTGATGAGGTTATCATTCCCGAACCTTCATTTGTTTGTTACGAACCGCTTACGGTGATGGCAGACGGCGTGCCTGTTATTATCAACACAAAAAACGAAGATAATTTCAGACTTAAAGCGTCAGACCTTCGTGCCGCAATTACTCCAAAGACAAAACTTCTTGTACTTCCGTTCCCGAACAACCCAACGGGTGCAATTATGGAAAGGGAAGATCTTGAAGAAATTGCAGAGGTAATTAAGGAACATAACATTTTTATCCTTTCGGACGAAATTTATTGTGAGCTTACATACGGCAATAAGAACCATGTTTCAATTGCTGAAATTGACGGTATGTATGAGCGCACCATTGTTGTAAACGGCTTTTCAAAATCATATGCCATGACAGGCTGGCGGCTTGGTTATGCACTCGGTCCTGTTCCTGTTATTGCTCAGATGACAAAGCTCCACCAGTACGGAATTATGTCTGCTCCTACAACCGCACAGTATGCCGCTATTGAGGCTCTGCGCAACGGTGACAGGGATGTAGAGATGATGCGTGGCGAGTATGATATGAGGAGAAGGCTTGTTGTGGACAGCTTTAACGCAATGGGACTCACCTGCTTTGAACCTTTGGGTGCATTCTATGTGTTCCCGTGTATCAAAAGCACAGGTCTTACAAGTGAGGAATTCTGTACAAGACTTATTGTGGACAAGCATGTTGCTGTTGTTCCGGGTACTGCGTTCGGTGAATCGGGCGAAGGCTTTGTCCGTGTGTCATATTCATATTCTATCAAGCATCTTAAAATTGCGCTTGAAAGAATCAAAGAGTTTCTTGATGAACTGAAAAAGGGTTAAAATATGGAAGTAAAAGTTCTTGCTCCTGCAAAAATAAATCTTTCTCTCGATGTTCTTTCAAAGAGAGCAGACGGTTATCACAATATTTCAACTGTTATGCAAGCCGTTGATTTGTATGATACAATCACAATCACAGACAATGAAAGCGGTACGGTGACAATTTCATGTAACTGTGAGGGCGTGCCTTGCGATGATTCAAACATTTGTGCAAAGGCGGCTTACAAGTTCTTTGATTATTGTAAAACGGATGTTAAGGGCATTCATATCGACATTGACAAGAAAATTCCCACACAGGCAGGTCTTGCCGGCGGAAGCAGTGACGGTGCGGCTGTTATTTTAGGCTTGAACAATATGTTCGGAACAATGCTCAAGCCGTCAGAGCTGAGAGAAATCGGTGAAAAAGTAGGTGCGGATGTGCCTTTCTGCCTTGAGGGCGGAACAAAGCTTTGCACGGGAATAGGTACTGCAATCAAAAAAGTTGCCTCTTTTCGTTGTGACAGCATTGTAATCTGCAAACCCGACTCAGTCAGCGTGTCTACTGCCGATGCATACAAAAAGGTTGACGCACTCAATCCTCACGCCTGCTATACCGATGAAATGGTTAAGGCACTGTTCAGCAGAGATATGTTTATGATTTCAACAACAATCTTCAATGACTTTGAACTTGCTCTGCAAATTCCGGAAGTTAATGAAATCAAGGGTATTATGCTCAAGTCAAAGGCAAGGGGAGCAGGTATGAGCGGTTCGGGTTCAGCCGTGTTCGGTGTGTTCACTTCATCACGCAGAGCCAAGAAGTGCTATGACAAGCTTTGTGAAAGCTACAAAGAAGTTTTTCTCTGCAAGCCCGTTTCAGACGGTTGCAAGGTGCTTTGATAAAATTTAATAATTCTGATTAAAATTACAATAACCTGTCCATACTTATTTCAAGAGAGGACAGGTTATTTTTATGAAAACAAATAAATCAATACTTTTAATTAAATCAGTAATAATTGCATTCGTACTTACAACACTCTATTCGGTAATTCCGTTTCAGGCGGTGTGTGCTGAAATCCCTAACAATGTTTTTCGTTTTCACATACTTGCAAATTCAGACACGGAAGAAGATCAGACTCTGAAGCTCAAGGTGCGTGACAAGGTTCTTGAAAGGACAAAAATTCTTTTTGATACGGCAAATTCAAAGTCGGATGCCGAAGAATTTGTAAAAGCAAACCTTGAAACTATAGAAGAAATTGCACAAAATGAGGTGTACAAAAACGGCTATAACTATCCTGTAAAAGCTGAAATTGTCAATATGCACTTTGATACCCGCCATTACGAAAGCTACACTCTGCCTGCCGGAATGTACGACGCACTTCGCATAACAATCGGCAATGCAAAAGGTCATAATTGGTGGTGCGTAATGTACCCGTCAATCTGCATTTCAACGGCAGACGAGGGAAAAGACAGGGCAAAAGATGTTCTTTCGGATGATGAATACAGCGTAGTAACTGATGATAAGGTGGAATATAAATTTTTCATAGTAGAACTTTTTCAGAAAATTTTTGTTTAATAACAGCAAAGTTCTTTAAATAACCCACGGAATATGTTATTATTTGTACAGATATTTAAAATAAAATTACTTTGTTGTAAATTAAATTTATGGAAGTGATGAAATGTTGAGATTTATTCTCGGAAAAAGCGGCAGCGGAAAAAGTACCGAGACTTTGAAGATTGCAGGTGAACTTGCCGACAGCAATCTTCCCGTAATGCTGATTGTGCCTGACCAGAGCACATTTGAATGTGAAAAGACTCTGCTTGATGTGTTCGGCGCAAAAAAAGCCGAGAAAGTCCTTGTGTTCGGTTTTTCAAGACTTTGCAAATATGTTTTTGAGTTGACGGGAAACTCAGCCGATAATGTTATTGACGAGGGTACAAGAGCCGTTGTAATGAGCCTTGCGCTTGAAGAACTTACCGAAAAACTCCGTCTGCTTTCATCAAAGGGCAATAAAAGCCTTGTTGATGTTATGCTGCAGACTGTTTCCGATTTGAAGAAAAGTTCGGTTACAAGCGATGAACTCAGAAGTGCGTCAATGCTTGTTGACAATGAAACCTTAAAGACAAAACTCAACGAAACCGCCCTCATAAGCGATACATTCGACGCTCTTGTCAGCCAAAGCTATATTGATCCTATGGATGACTTGACAAGGCTTAATGATATTCTCTTAAAGAATAATGTTCTCAGGGATTATACGATAATCTTTGACGGATTTTCAGGCTTCACAATGCAACAGCTCAATGTGGTACGAAGCCTTGTTCGTGACTGTACCGCTACATATTTTACCCTTACTCTTGATCCCCTTACAGACGGTTCTGAGGAAGTATTCGCAACCTCACAACAGACATATAAAATTCTCAAGGAATATGCAAAGCGTGACGGAGTTGATATTAAAGCTCCGATAAAGCTTACCGATTTGCACCGCTTTAAAAATGATAATCTTGCTTTGCTTGAACAGAATATTTTCAGACCGCACATTGAACCGCTTGAAATTGCTCCTGAAAATATCTGTGTTTATAATGCCGTTGATATGTATGACGAGTGCGAATATGTTGCCGGTAAAATCAAGCACCTTGTTATAGAAAAAGGTTATCTCTACTCCGACATTTCCGTAATTTGTCACGATACAGAACCGTACAGAGGTGTTTTGTCCGAAATTCTTGAAAAATACGAAATCCCGTATTTCAGCGATGAACACGCCGATATTGATGTAAAACCGGTAATAAGGCTTGTAAACTCAATTTTCAGATGCCTTATTTACGATTTTGACAGAGAAGATGTGCTTGCACTTTTGAAATCGGGTTTAACTGAATTTTCTGTTGAAGAAATAAGCCTTTTTGAAAACTACCTTTTTGTATGGAATGTTTCAGGCTCGGCTTTTAAAAATAAATTTGTTCAGAACCCAAAAGGCTATTCTGACAGGTTTTCGGATTATGACAGAGAGGTCCTTGCAAAGGTTGAAAATCTGCGTGAATCAGTTATTGAACCGTTACTCCTTTTCAAAGAAAATGCGAAGGATAAAAACGGACTTGAAATTTCAAAGCTGTTCTATGCCCTTCTTGAAGAACTTAAAGTTCCCGATGCGTTACGCAGAATGTATGCGGAATTTGAACGCTCATACGATAAATCGGTTGGTGCGGAGCAGATAAGAGTTTGGAATATGTTTATGGCTGTTCTTGACAAAACCGCCGCTGTAATCGGTACAAAAGCAATGACTGTAAAGCGTTATTACGAGCTTTTGAGCTTACAGATTAACGCAATGCAATTGTCAGATATTCCGAGAACAATAGATTGCGTAACGATAACAACCGCTCAAAGGGTACGAATTTCTAAGCAGAAAGCGTCATTTCTCATTGGCTGTGTTGACGGAATTTTCCCGGCAATACCGCATACATCAGGCATATTCTCACCGTTTGAGTTAAAGATGCTTGCAATGAATGAAATTGAACTCGGTGACGATTTTGCCGCACACAATAACCTTGAAACATTTATGGCATATTCCTGTATGACCTCTGCAAGTGAGTTCCTTTCCGTATCATTTTATTCATCGGATATAACGGGAACAACCTATCAGCCGTCCGAAATTGTCCTGCAATGTAAAAAGGTATTTAAAAATATCATTGCATATGACAAATTCGATTTTGACGGTAAAAAAGAAAGTATGTACGCACTCCGCCCTGCTTTTGATACAGTTGCCGATATGATCGGAAAAGGCAAAAAAGTGCCCGAATCATTGCTTGAAATTTTTGCACAAAATCCCGAATATTCTGCAAAGCTTGATTCGCTCATAAATGCAAAGGACAAAGTTCCCTTTAAGATATTTGACAAGAAAAATGCCGAAAAGCTTTTTGGTAAAAATCTCAATATTTCAGCGTCACAGCTTGAAAAATTCAATCTCTGCAGATTTTCCTATTTTTGTAATTACGGCTTGAATGTTCGGGAAAGACAAAGAGCAGAAATCAACCCCATGCAGTACGGAACGATTGTTCATTACATACTTGAACGCTTTTTCGGCGAATATACTAAGGAAGAGTATTTATCGCTTGAAGAAGATAAATTTCAAAAAATTGTCTGCGCATATCTTGCGGAATATGCAGTTAAATATTTCGGTGAAGAACAGCTTGAGTCAAATTCATTCACATACCGCCTAAAGACAATTCTTGATAATGTGATGTATCTGATGAAACATATTATGGAGGAACTTTCCCAGAGTGAATTTTTTGTTGCCGATTGTGAACTTAAAATTGGCGAGGATATTCCGTCATATACAATCGTACTGCCCGACGGTCACAAAATTGCAGTCTGCGGAAGTGTTGACAGAGTAGATATTATGCAGAGAGCCGATATAACATATTTGCGTATTATTGATTATAAAACAGGCACAAAACAGTTTAAACTTTCCGATATTCTCTACGGAATCAATCTTCAGATGCTTTTGTATCTCCATTCAATCGAGGCTTCGGGCGGTGACAAATACGGAGAAATTGTACCTGCCGGGATTTTGTATATGCCTGCAACCGTTCCGTATATTTCGTCAGACAGTCTGAAATCAATTGACAAGCTGCCCGATGAACTTAATAAAAAGCTCAAGATGAACGGACTTTTGCTCAAAGATACAGAAATAATTCACGGAATGGATAAGACAGACGCAGCAACATACATTCCTGTAAAAATTAAAGCGGGCGAACCTGTTTCTTCAACAAGCCTTGCAACACTTGCAGAATTCGGAAAAATCTTTAAAAAGGTTGATATGCTCATCGCTGAAATGGGCAAGAATATCTATAACGGCAACATTGAGGCGAAACCGCTCAAAGGCGGTCACGATTCATGCGAATACTGCCCTTACGACAGCGTATGTGCCTACAGACAGAGTAACCCGATAACTTGTTTTTCTGTCGATAACAAGACCGTTATCGAAGAAATTACAAACGAAATTAACGGAAAGGAGGAAGAGTAATGTCAAGAAATTGGACTCCGCAACAGAAAAATGCAATCTATGCAACAGACGGTTCTGTGCTTGTATCGGCTGCCGCCGGTTCGGGCAAAACTGCCGTGCTTGTAGAGCGTGTAATAAAGCTTATTACACGGGAGAAAAATCCCCTTGATGTTGACCGCCTTCTTATCGTAACATTCACAAGGGCGGCGGCTGCCGAAATGCGTGAAAGAATACAGGCGGCAGTCAACAAACTTCTTGAAGATGATCCGTATAACGCTCATTTGCTTGCACAGCGACAGCTTTTGTACAGTGCAAATATCTCTACAATAGACAGCTTTTGCGGAGATATTGTCCGTGAATATTTTCATACGCTCGATGTTGCAAGAGATTTTCGTATTGCCGATGAGGGTGAGCTTGAAATTCTCAGACAAGATGCACTTGATAATACATTTGAAAGCTTTTATGACAGCGAAGATGACTGCTTTTATTCTTTGCTTGATCTTTTTAAAGGAAAACAGGGCGACCAAAAACTGCGTGAAACAGTCCTTAAAATATCTGAGTTTCTTACAACTCAGCCGTTCCCCGATAAATGGCTTGATGATATGCTCGAAAACTATTCTGAAACCGATATTGAAAAAACTGTGTGGGGCAAAATTATAATCGACTATGCTCTGAGTGCCGTGCTTCACGGAATCAATCTGACTGAAAATTCTATTCTTCGATTAAAAGATGACGAAAAACTTCAGGATGCAGTCGAACCCCTGCTTGTCGGTGATTTAGCGTATTTTACCCTTGTTCAATTAAAATTTGTTTCTTCATCATGGGATGAAATCAGACAGGCAATATTTTCTTTTGAAACAGGAAGAATGAAAAGTCCGAAAGGATACAAGGATAATCCGATTAAAATTTCTGTTTCATCCAACAGAGATGAGGTCAAAGAAACGGTGAAGAAACTCCAATCATTGTTTTTTTGGAGTGAGGAAGATGCAAGGCTTGAATTGTCACAGCTTCATAGGTCCATATCTACCTTGTTTACACTTGTTCGTGCATATGACAAAAAGCTTTCCGAACTCAAAGCGAAGAAAAATATTCTCTCGTTTGCCGATATTGAATCGCTTACTGTAAAACTTCTTGCAAAGCCCGATGATGATAACGGCTATACTAAAACTGTTCAGGCTCAGGAGATTTCAAACAGATTTGATGCTGTTATGGTTGACGAATTTCAAGATGTAAATGATGTTCAAGACCTTATCTTCAAGTCGGTAAGCAATGATGAAAGCAATCTTTTTGTGGTTGGCGATGTAAAGCAGAGCATCTATGGATTTCGTCAGGCAAAGCCCGAAATTTTTATTGAACGCAAAAATGAATATAAACGATTCAATGAAGAAAATCCAGAATATCCTGCAACTATAATTCTTGACAGAAATTTCCGCAGTCGTTTTGAGGTGTGTGATGCGGTCAATTTTATTTTTGAAAGAATAATGACCAAGGAATCCGCAAAAATGGAATATAATTCCGATGAAAGGCTGGTAAACGGTGCTGAGTTTCCAAAGTCTGATGATTGCAATTTTGAAATTTCATTGATTGAATCAGAAAACTCAGACCTTGAAAAAGAAGAAATTGAGGCAAAGTACATAGCGGATAAAATTCACGATATGATTAATTCGGGCTTTAGAGTTAAGGACGGAGATATAATGCGTGAAGCCCGTTACGGCGACTTTGCAATAATTCTTCGCAGTCCAAGCGGAAAGGCCGCAACTTATGTCAATATCCTGAACAACAGCGGTATTCCTGCCTACAGCGAGAATAAGTCCGGTTTTTTTGATGCAGTTGAAATCAAAATTATGCTCAACCTTCTGCGTGTAATTGACAACCCGGGGATTGATATTCCGCTTTTGTCGGTTTTGTGCAGTCCTATGTATGCTTTCACTCCCGATGAGCTTGCCGAAATGCGTTGTGAAAGCAGAAAATCTTCGCTTTACTCTTCTGTCTGTGAATATGCAAAAACAAACGATAAGGCAAGAAAATTTGTTGATGAACTTAAAATTCTGCGTGATTGTGCCTGTACAAATTCCGTTGACGCTCTCATTTCAAAGGCGTGTGAAATGACGGGGTTTATGTCGATTTCGCTTGCAGTCAGCGGTAATGACTCGTCACTTAAAAACCTGGAGCTGTTGCGTGAATATGCAAGAAGTTTTGAAAGCAACGGCTATAAAACTCTTTCTGATTTTATTTCATATACCGACAAGCTTATTGCCAATAAGACAAACCTTGACGCATCATCACAAAATGAGGGCGACTCTGCAAATGCCGTGAGAGTTCTCAGTATCCATGCGTCAAAGGGACTTGAATTTCCGGTTTGCTTTATTGCCGACATAACCCACCAATTCAATAAAACCGACCTTAGAAACGATATTCTTCTCGACAGCAAGGCAGGACTCGGCATCAAGACTCAGAGCAATGGTGTTGTTTACAACACATTCCCACGCCTTGCAACAGGGCTTAAAATTGAAGAAAACCTTATTGCCGAGGAAATGCGTGTGCTTTATGTTGCACTCACAAGAGCAAAGGAAAAGCTTATCTGTGTCGGTGCAGTAAAGAAGTGCAGTGATTATCTTGAAAGGCTGTATTCAAAGCTCGTTTCCGAAAGTGTAATTGAACCCTATACTGTCACAAGCTGTCAAAGCTATTGCGACTGGCTCTGTCTTTGTGCATTAGTTCACCCGTCACTCAATAATCTGCGTAACGATATTATGCCGGGTTCAAAGGTAATTCCGCACAACGGAGAATCAGATTGGAAATTGCAGATTATCGTTGATGAAAAAATGATTGATAAGGATAATGTCTTTGAGGACGATATTACTTCAACAAATCTGTTACAGGTTGCCGATGTATCCGATGATACTTTTGATTATGCAAAACTTTTGAAAAAGAATCTTGATTTCAAATACAGAAACAGGGATATTCTTTCACTCCCCCAAAAGGTCAGTGCATCCGATATTGCACACAGTCAGAACGGTGATTATTTTGAAAAGATTCTTTCAAAGCCGTTATTCATAGCTGAACAAAATTCCGCTCCTGTTGCAAGAGGTACTGCTCACCACAAGTTTTTGCAATACTGCAATTTTGAACAGGCAAGAGCAAGTCTTGATACTGAAATTGACCGTCTTTTAAATGACAGAAAACTTACACAGGAACAGGTTGATATGATTGACAGAAAAACACTTAATGAATTTTTGTCAACCAAACTAATTGACCGTATAATTGCATCACAGCTTGTAATGCGTGAAAAACGATTTACCGCAAGGCTTAAACCGTCGGACGTATTTGATGAATATAAAGATGTAAAAACCGATGCAACAGTAATAATTCAGGGTGCGGTTGACCTTGCGTTTGTTGAGGACGGAAAGCTTGTTATTGTCGATTACAAAACCGACAGGGTAAAAGATATAACAAAACTTGCAGGACTTTACAAGAAACAACTTTATTTGTACAAATCGGCGATGGAGCAGTCCGAAGAACTTACCGTCAAAGAATGCATTCTTTGCAGTATCCACCTCGGCGCATACATTACCGTATAAAAAGAAAACCGTCCGTAAAATCTGCGGACGGTTTAATCATATTTAGTTTATATCGGTTGCTTCTGCATCAATCATTCTTTGATTGCGGTCGTATTCTTTGTGATAACGGCTGAGCAGAATAATAAGTGAAAATCCCGAAACACCTTCATAAATAAGCGCAATTCCGAGTGCAATCATAAGCAATGCACCAAAAATGTTTGTAAAGAAAATTGTTGTAAGACTGAAAATAATCATTACAATTGCTATAATAAACGGAATCCACCATTTTCTCATACCGAGCGATCTCAGCGTGAGCGAATGTTTCATATCCATAATGCTGTCAACAATAATGATAATGCCAATCGGAATATTGATTATTGCCGCAATTGAAGTGGGTGAAAACAAAGCAAATATACCGAATCCGGTTGAAATAACGCCTATTACAAGTTCAAAGTACATACCGCCTTCTCTGTCAACAAAGAAAGAAATTATGTTGAACAGTCCGTAAACAGTCATTGCACCGCCGAGTGCATAGCACAATACATCAAGCACCTTTTGCGGAAAGACAACCGTCACAATGCCGAGTACGATATAGGCGAGAGAGGTCATTATCATAGTAGCCGCCGGATTTTTCTTTTTCTTATGTTCACTCATTTAATACACCTCAGTCTATTCTCTTGTCGCAGTAACCGCACATTACCATACCAAGCTTTTCGTAGCTGAGGTTCGGAAGATATGGCTCCTGCTGTGTGATACATTTCGGATTGTTGCAGTGATGATTCGATACAACAAACGGTCTGTTTTCAACAAAGAACTCATCATCCTGCAAAAGCAGAAGAATAAGTGCCATTCTGCCGTACATACCGTACTGAGCCTGTTTGAAATACAACGCTCTCGGGTCATCATCAATATCAACTGTAATTTCGTTTACTCTCGGCAATGGGTGAAGAATTATCATATCTTCTTTTGCCTTGTCAAGTTTTTCTTTGTCGAGAACGAAAACATTTTTCTGTGCCTGATAATCTTCTTCGCTTGCAAATCTCTCACGCTGAATTCTCGTCATATACAGAACATCAAGGTCTGTGATTGCATCTGCAAGGCTATGAGAAATTTCATACTTACAGCCGTTCTTTTCAAGAATGTCAATAACATAAAGCGGAACGCTGAGTTCCTTTGTAGAGATAAGTACAAAGCTGTTGTTCGGATATTTTGCAAGTGTCTTGATAAGCGAATGAACTGTTCTGCCGTTGAGAAGATCACCGCATACACCTACTCTGAGGTTATCAAGTCTGCCTTTTTCACAGCTGAGAGTGATAATGTCGGCAAGCGTCTGAGTTGGATGAAGGTGACCGCCGTCACCGCAGTTGATAACGGGAACACCTGCATAGAGAGATGCCGCAGCGGCAGTACCCTCAACAGGATGACGCATTGCGATAATATCGGCATATTCGCCGACAATTGTAATTGTATCTTTAAGGCTTTCGCCCTTTGAAACGGATGAATTCATCGGATTGTCAAAACCGATTGTTCTTCCGCCGAGTTTAAGCATAGCCGTCTGGAATGACATCTGTGTTCTTGTACTCGGTTCATAAAATAATGTAGCAAGAATTTTGCCGTCACAGGCGTGTCGATAGTCGGCGGGACTCTGCATAATCTTTTTAGCTTTTCTGATAATTTTGTCAATCTGCTCGGTAGACATAACCGATAAATCAATCAAATTTTTGTCAAACATAAATAACACAGCTTTCTGCAATTTTTTCTATTTTATCAAAATTTTCTGTATTTATATATACTTAAAAGAAAAATGGGAATAAAGAATAAAACAATTTTACTCATTCCCGCATTTTTCCGCATTAATTTTATAAGGTATTAAAAATATTAAATTGTGCGTCAAAATGATGTGCCTAAATAAAAAGCATTTTGAAAATACGGTATAAGAAATTCACCGTAAACCGGCAAAGTCGATTAAAACATTTGTACAAAGTATTTTTGTTGACAAAAAATGCATTAATGTGGTATCATATTAATAGTTATATCAAAGTGCAGATGCGTTTTTCACTGCGTAATTCTGCTGTTAAAAAATAAATTTGACTGCATTTTAAAAGTGAAGTCTGATTTGTGTTTTGAAAGGATTGTCTTACTATGGTTACAGCTATGTTATTTGCAGGCGGTATCGGTGCAAGAATGAAATATTCCGATATGCCTAAACAGTTTCTTGAGGTTGGCGGAAAGCCGATTATTATTCACACAATGGAGCATTTTGCCCGTCATCCTAAGGTTGATGCGATTGTTGTTGCCTGTAAGGCTGACTGGATCGGCTACCTTAATGAGCTTATTGAGGCATTCAATGTTCCAAAGGTAAAGGCTGTTGTTCCGGGCGGTGCTAACGGTTTTGATTCTATTCACAACGGCGTAATGGCTACTGCCGAATTTTCAAAAGATCCTGAGGATATCATCCTTATCTGTGACGGTGTTCGTCCTATGCTCAGCGAAGAACTCATCACTAACTGTATTAAGGATACAAAAAAGTACAAAACAGCCGTTCCTGTTACTCCGAGTATTGATTCACTTCTTTACAGTGAGGACGGAGAAACCTGCGGCAAGAGTTACCAGAGAAGTACGATGTACATTACACAGGCTCCGCAGGGATATACAATGGAAAGAATTCTTTGGGCTCACGAAGAAGCTTACAAGAGAGGTATTACAAACCCTGTTTCCTCAAGTGAACTTTTTATTGAGCTCGGCGAAAAGGTTCATCTTTTCCTTGGTGAGAGATTCAACATTAAGGTAACAACACCTGAGGATCTCACAACATTGCGATCACAGTTCTATTATGAAAACTACAAGCAGTTTGCAAAGGAAGAACTTAAATATGGATTATAATGTTCAAAGTAATATAAAAAAGACGGTTTTTTCCGATATTAAAGAAATTACAAATACAAATGTTGATTGGAACAGATTTAACGGTAAAACTGTTCTTATAACCGGTGCAGGAGGATTTATCGGTTATTATCTTGTTCTCACATTTCTCGCAAGAAATGACTTTTATAACAATAACATCAAGCTCCTTGCGTTTGTAAGAAACAGAGAGAGAGCCGAGAAAAAGTTTGGCGTTCTTCTTGAAAGAGATGACATTGAGCTTGTTGTTGCCGATGTTACAAATAAGATTGAATGCGAGAGAGCAGATTTTATTATTCATGCCGCAAGTCAGGCAAGTAACATTCAATTTGAAACCGATCCTGTAGGCACTATTAACGCAAATCTCAGCGGTACATCAAACATTCTTGATTTTGCTCTTGAAAGCAAAAGTGAGTCTGTACTTGTTGTTTCAAGCCTTAAAGTGTACGGTGCTTTGCACAACGGTAAAAACAGTATTTCCGAAGATGATATCGGTTATATTGATTTTACTTCCTATAAAAATTGTTATGCAGTGGGTAAGAGAGCGTCTGAAACTCTTGCCGCAAGCTATTGCAAACAGTTTGGACTCAATGTAAAGATTGCAAGACCGAGCTATATTTACGGTGCCAGCAGTCTTACGGATGATCGTGTCTGGGCGCAGTTTATTGCAAATGTTGTTCGTCACGAAAATATTCTTCTCAAAAGCAACGGTGCGGCTAACCGTTCATTCTGCTATGTTACAGACACGGTTTCTGCTCTCATATACATTATGCTTAACGGTGAAAATGTTACACCGTATAACATTTCTTATGAAAAGTCAGATACAACAATAAGAAATTTTGCAAAGACAGCTTGTGAGGTTTTCCCTGAGAGAAATATGACTTTGGCTTTTGCCAATCCCAAAGATGAAAAGGAGCCTGAGGTTGATACTTCCGCTCTTGCAAAAACTCCCGAAATTCTTGACAGTTCAAGACTCTGCAGTCTTGGATGGAAGCCTCTTGTTGACCTTAAAGAAGGAATAAGAAGAGCAGTCGGAATTCTTGAAGAAAATTAATAACAGAAATTAGGAATACAGTTATGTCTGAGTTGTTACTTAACCAATTTGAACAGGACAGAGCACTTGTAGCTTTGCGTTATAAGAATTTGAACATCCGTAAATTATTCGGAAAATCTGTTTTTATAACAGGAGGCGGAGAACTCGCCTTTTCTCTTGTATCATCGCTTCGCATGGTTAACTTAAAAAAACAAGCAGACATAGCTGTATTTTTGCTTGTAGAGGATAACGAAAGTTATGACAGGAGATTCGATTATATCGATTCATCAGATTTTTCCATCGTAAAATATTCTTCACTTAATGCGGTTAATAAATGCGGAGATATACTTATTGAAACGGGATTTTTGCTTTCTGATAGAGTTGAAGATGTTGATGTATTTAAAAATCATATCAACAGGGCAAATAATATTATCTCGGCTGTCAATGCGTTAAAGATAAAAGAAACTGTTCTTGTGTCAGACGCCTCAATTTACGGAACACTCGGCAAAGATTTTGTTATTTCCGAAAAAGAAAAAACACATTCCGCTTTTAATTCGGATTCATTAAAGGCAATGCTGATTCAGTCCGTTGAGAATCTTTATTTTTCTGCGTCTCATATGTATGATTTTTCAATCAAAGCAGTTAGAAGCGGCAAGATTATATCTGCAAATTCAAGTTCCGATTTTGTAAGGAATATGCTGGAATCGGCTGTTCACGGAAAATCTTTGAATGTTAAGAATAGATCACCTAAAGTGTCTTATATAAGTATTAATGACTTGATTTCTGCTGTTCTGTTTGTTCTTTGTAACGGTGAGAACAATCAGGTGTATAACGCCTGCTCAGATACTTCAACCGTAAATTCGGCAGAATTTTCACTTACGCTTTCGGATGCTTTTGATGAGTGCGAGGTTAACATAACTTCTGTAGGTGATTCTACGGACGGCTGTGCCATTGACTGCACAAGACTTAAAAAGCTTGGTTGGTTATCAATGGTCAACTACAAGGACGCACTCCTTATTTCGGGACACGAGGTAATGGATGATGACAGTACATTTATGTTTTCCGATTCATATGACGGCAAGCTTAATGATATTCAACAGATACTTCTGGGCTTTTTACTTGAGGTTGACAGAATTTGCAAAAAGCATAACATAAAGTATTTCTTGGGCGGAGGAAGTCTTTTGGGTGCAGTAAGACATAAAGGCTTTATTCCGTGGGACGATGATGCAGATGTTATGATGCTTAGAAAAGATTACGACAGGTTTTTTTCGGTATTGCCGAGTGAACTCCCGAATTATCTTTTTGCACAGACTCAAAAAAATGAAAAAGACAGCCATTTTCCTTTTACAAAACTGCGAATAAACGATACTCTGCTTTCTACTGAGTTTACATCAAGATTTCCCAATATTCATAACGGAATTTTTCTTGATGTGCTTGCACAGGATTATACTTCAAACAATGCTTTCTTACGAAAAATTCATATGAAAGCAACTGCAAGCTCAAGATGGCTGGTGCTTGATAAATGGAGAGGCACTTCGGTGAATGCAAACAGCAGATTTTCTTCTTTGTGTGCGAATATTCTGAGAAAGATTTTTCCGCTTGGATTTTTGCAAAAGGTTCAAAACAAACTTATTTCACTTCATAAGAATATGAAAAATCCGAAATATCTGTTTGACAGTATGGGAAGAAATGTTTCAAGAGGAGCTTTCCCTGCCGAATGGCTTGATGAGGCGATATGGGTTGATTTTGAAAATGCAAAACTGCCCATTCCTAAAGAATATGATAAGTACCTGAAGTATCTTTACGGGGACTATATGGAAATGATTCCTGTAAGTGAAAGACATGTAAGTCACGATATCAAGCAAATTGATCTCGGAGAATATGCAGGATATGTCTGCAAAGACAGTTTTGCAAAGCTTGAAAAATAATTCTAAATTGCATTATTAAGTGGGATATTATTAAAAATTTCAGTTTATAGTAATTGTAAGCAATATTAAGACAGTACCCATTTTTATTGACAAATTCAATCCCCGAAAAGTTTTTATCGAACTTTTCGGGGATACTTATATCTTATGGTTCTGTTAACAATTCAGCATAGGGTAGGGGATAATATCATTTGGATTAGCATTGTGTTCGGCAATAAATTTTTCCATCCATATCATATCGTACCACTTATCAAATTTGTAGGCACATTTATGAAAAATACCGACAGTTTTATAACCGAGTTTTTTGTGAAAGCAAACACTGTCGTTATGCAGATGATTATCCTCATGTTCAGTGTACGCAATACAGGCATTTACATTTGTCACACCCTGCTTGGCTAGAATTTCTTCGAGCTTTTCGTAGAGTTTTCTGCCGATTCCGTTTCCGTGATTCTCAAGGCGGATATAAATACTTGTTTCAACTGACCAATCATACGCTTTTCTGCCTTTGAAAACTCCGGCATACGCATAGCCGACAATTTTTTCGTTGAGTTCGGCTACAATATAAGGGTACTTTTTGAGCGTAGTTTTTATGCGATTTGCAAATTCTTCAATGCTTGGCACATCGTATTCAAATGTGATTGCCGTGTTTTCAATATATGGTTTGTATATGGCGAGCAATTCTTCGGCATCGCTTATTTGTGCCGTTCTGATATGCAATTTATCGTTCACAATTATGACCTCTTTAATACTTTATGACATCATAATAATACACTAAGGTTTAGTTATAATCAATATTTAGACATTTTGAAGTATATAAAAAAGAAAAAAGTCGGCACTTAAAAAAGTTGCCGACTGATAAACACCCCAACATTTTTATTATAACACAATGTAAATTTTACTTCAATAGATTTTCTAAAAATAAAATTATAAATATTTTTAATAAAAGTGTTGACAATGTGGACAACTAACTGTATAATATAGACAAAGAAAAGAACTTAAGGAGGTTTTAAAAATGAAAGCAAGAAAACCTTACTTCAAACAAATTAGAGATTATATGCGGAGCTTACCACCTAACTCTACAGCCCGTGTATTCTAAGAGATGATCTTCTAATTCTTACTTGTTTTGTCGGAACAGCTGATTATTTTGATGTTATAAAAACATATTTATTAATTTTTAATCGCAAGAGCATTCCGAATTCGTCTTTAGCAATCTACATCTTATGATTGAAATTCGTCCAATTAAGCATTAAAGGTTATCGAATTTAATACTCGGGAGAACGGAATTTTAATTATAACTTAATATATATTGAAATCTAAAAATTGGTGGTTAGTCCAATGAAAGCTTAATCGTTATTTAAGCAAAATAAGTCCGAAACGGAGATAAGTCCAATGGAAATTAATACTAAAACCAATGGATGAACAGCTTATACAACGGCACACAGAGTAGTCTGAATTTAAAGAATGTAAGAGGCTGAATTTAATAAGCAGTTCAAACGGAATGTAAATTTGGAAACTTATAGTACAGAGTGAAACCGTAAATTTCAATCTGATTTCTAAAATTCAAGGTAAACTAAAGTGTCAGGAGTTAATTCCGATGAGATAAGAACTTAAATTAAATCTCGCTTATGCGACAAGATTGGAGATATTCCGATGTATGCTTGAGATTTTAAACCGATACAAGGTCAAAAATAAAATCCATTAACGGGAATTGACGGTATACGGTTACTGATATTGATTTGACGAAAAGTTAATATAAGTCGTAAATAAAGCATTGATTAGCAGTAAAGAAAATGTCGGGATGACATAGAAATCTGCAAACAACAGGAGATTATTCCAATGAGAATTTAGGTCTTATAGTTTGATTGTAGTGTACATACTCAGATGTATAAACACAGTTAGTCGAAGCTAAAGTGTCAGGAGTTAATTCCGATGAGATAAGAACTTAAGTTAAATCTCGCTTATGCGACAAGATTGGAGATATTCCGATGTATGCTTGAGATTTTAAACCGATACAAGGTTAAAAATAAAATCCATTAACGGGAATTGACGGTATACGGTTACTGATATTGATTTGACGAAAAGTTAATATAAGTCGTAAATAAAGCATTGATTAGCAGTAAAGAAAATGTCGGGATGACATAGAAATCTGCAAACAACAGGAGATTATTCCAATGAGAATTTAGGTCTTATAGTTTGATTGTAGTATACATACTCAGATGTATAAACACAGTTAGTCGAAGCTAAAGTAAAAGGAGTTAATTCCGATGACTATATAGGCTGACAGTCCAAAATTCCAAAGACTTAGTTTAAGGACAGGTACAATTGATTCAGAGGAAAAGTTGATAAGCTTTTAAGCAATCGTTGTACTGATTGATATTATGAATTTTAACGGTCAAAAGACTTTTATATTCAAATTTAAGAACGGAGATAAGTCCAATGTAATACAAAGTTATTATTGTTGAGGGCATAATATCCGATATTGGAGATGAGTCCAAAGGGCATATTATTTAATTTAAAATAACAACATACCCCTTTAAAAATTGCTATTTATAAATCAACCGATTACGGAGGTGACTGCAACAGCAGTCACCTCTGTTTTGCGTGTTATACAATGTATTATCACGAGAAATAGGGGAATTGCGTTTTTGATAAAATACACATAAAAACAGGGGACAGAAAAATCTGTCCCCTTAAATTTAGGTGCAACTATTATATGTCGATTCCAATTACTCAACGCCGAGAATCTCTTTGCTTGCAACAACAAGCTTTTCACAGATTTCTGCAGCATTATCTTTATCCTTACCGACTGAAGTAATATAGAGCTTAATCTTTGGCTCAGTTCCGCTTGGACGGATAATAACAGCGTTGTCATCCGCAAGGTGAAGAGCAATAACATTTGACTTAGGAAGGTCAATGTCGGTAACGCTGCCTGTTGCAACATCTGTTTCTTTCCTGAGAAAATAGTCGGAAACCTTAACAACATCGTAGCCTGCAATGCTCTTTGGTGTGTTATCTCTTACAGCTGTCATAATATCAGACATCTTTTGCATACCGGCGGCACCGTCAAACTCGAATGAGTATGTCTGATTGAGGTAGTAACCAAATTCTTCGTAAAGACCGTCTATAACCTCAGCAAGTGACTTGCCCTGTTTCTTATAGTAAGCTGCCATTTCACAAACGAGCATTGATGCAACAACAGCATCCTTATCTCTTACATATGTGCCTGAAAGATAGCCGTAGCTTTCCTCAAAACCAAAGAGATATCTGTTTTCTTCATGCTTTTTCTCGAGGTTAAGAATAACTTCACCGATATACTTAAAGCCTGTAAGAACATTCTTGAGTTCACAGCCGTATTTTTCGCAAAGCTTGTTGATGAGTTTTGTAGTAACTATAGTTTTTACTACAACAGGCTTTTCAGGAAGCTTACCGCTTGCCTTTTTACAAGAGAGAATGTAATTTGTGAGCATTACACCGTCCTCGTTACCTGAAATGAGTCTGTAACTGCCGTCATAATCCTTAACGGCAATACCTACACGGTCAGCGTCAGGATCGGTTGCAAGGAGAAGGTCAGGCTGTTCTTTTTCACAAAGCTCAAGACCTTTTGCAAGTGCCTCTTTGATCTCAGGGTTCGGATAAGGACATGTTGTAAAGTTGCCGTCAGGAAGTTCCTGCTCGGGGACAACAACTACATCATTAACACCAATCTTGCCGAGAACCTTTCTTACAAGCTTATTACCTGTACCGTTAAGCGGTGTATAAACAACTTTAAGGTCTGCACCCTTGCAAACGCCGGGGTTAACCTGCTGTTCCATAACTTTTTCAAGATATGTGTCATAAACGCTCTCGTCAACATATTCAATCATGCCGCTCTTAACTGCCTCGTCAAAATCGGTAATTTTAACATCCTTGAACATATCAAGCTTTGAAATCTCATCATATACAGTGTTTGCGGCAACATCAGTCATCTGGCAACCGTCCTCACCGTATGCCTTATAGCCGTTGTAAGCTGCAGGGTTGTGGCTGGCTGTAACCATAATACCTGCCTGACATTTAAAGTAACGAACGAGGTAAGAGAGAACGGGAGTAGGCTGAAGTTCTGATGTGATGTAAACCTTAATGCCGTTTGCCGCAAGAACTCTTGCCGCCTCATTCATAAATAAATCTGCTTTAATTCTGCTGTCGTGAGAGATTGCAACAGAACCATTGCCGTACTTTTTAAGCACATAGTTAGCAAGTCCCTGTGTAGCCTGACGAACAACATAAATATTCATTCTGTTAGTACCTGCACCGATAATGCCTCTGAGGCCTGCGGTACCGAATTTTAAAGCTGTGTAGAAACGATCATAAATTTCATCTTCGTTGTTTTTTATACTTTCAAGCTCTGCCTTAAGGTCTTTGTCCTCAACTGCGTTTTCAAGCCATTCGTTATAAGTCTGCTTAATATCCATGATTATGCCCCCAACTTAAAATTTTCACAAAAATGCGACCAAATTCTGTGGCAAGCCCTTCTTGCCTATCATAATTCACTATACCATAATTCACAAAAAAAAACAAGTTTTTTATTTGTACATTTTCAAGAATATGTGCTGAAAAACAAAAAAATATCACGCAGAAATCATAATTTTTATCCCTGCGTGATATTTATGTCTGAAATCTGTAAAATATTATTTATTTTACAAGTTTATACGAAACTTCGTTTTCGCTCAAAGAGTAACCATTCTGCTGTGCCTCAAGAAGAATCTGCTGAAGATTATCCCACTCTGAGTTCTTCGGAATGTAGATATATTTCGGAATTTTTTTGCTGTTTACCGAATAATATGAGCGAAGTCTTGCAAGACTGTTTTGATTTTCACCCGTAACATATGCCGAAAGTGTTCCGTAAGGAAAATCCTCCGCCGCAAGATAAGTCCATGTTTTTTGCGTAAGGAACAGTATGTTTCCTTTTTCAAGATTCTGATACTGACTGATATCGGCATAAATCTGCTCATAGGTTTGTGCGTTATTCGGTGTTGTTTTTATACCCTTTGCAGGACCGTTCTGAATTGTCTGTGTCAGCTGTTTCGGTTCACTGTCCCAGAAGCAATGTTCTGCCTTGACGGTAATCTGAAAACAAGCCTGCAGAATAATCAGAAACGCAGTCATCACGAATGCTAAATATTTACACGGAACAGCGTAGTCAAGATTGTCGGGATTTGCTTTCATTTCTTTAATCAGATTGCCGATGAATACAAAGCTTGCAATATTTGATGCGGTGCAAGCCATTGCAGTTACATAAAAATACTGATTTGAAGAGAAACACAATGCAACAGAATAAAAAATTCCGAGAACAAAGAGTGAAGCAAACAGTTCTCTTTGCTTATTTTCAGAAAGAACATACGCTGTGATACCCATGAAAATCATCGGGAACATAATCGCATTGTAGTAAACGCTTGTCATTGTCGGCATAAACATTACAAGCGCCAAAATAACGATTGCACTTGTAAGAATAAGATAAACCGAACGGTGTTGTTTTCTCTTTCTGTCAAGCAACATAACGATTGCGGTAGCACCGTATGCCATAAGTACATATTTAAAATGAGTGTGACATTCTACGATTGTTTTAAAGTAGTAGTTCATCTTTGCCATAAAGCCCATTTGCGGATGGTCGGGATCGGCAAGAAGATAGGGGAGATTTGAGAAAATCTCATTAATACTTACTCTTGAAAGTACAAATACAAGGAAAATAGCCGCAAGTATTCCTGCTCCCAAGGTAAACCACAGAAAAGTCTTAATCGAGAAAAGTTCAGAATTGAACACATTTTTATTAAGGGCAGTTTTCTTAATTACATAGTGAACTCCTACTGCAATAATATACATTACATAAACTGCCGCAAGGTACGGACAGCAGAGAACTGCGCCTGCAAATGCAAGTCCGCTGATTATGAGCGGTAATTTTTTTGAATAATCGGCTGTTGCCATTAAAACACCCGTGAGCGCAATTAGATCAAGTCCCATTGTGTTATAACTCAATGCCATAATGTCAAACGGTGTAAAGAGGAAATAAAGCACACAACCGAATACTGAGAAATATCCGTACTTTTTAAGTCTTGAATAGATAACGCACACAATAACAGCGTGACAGATTACATAGAAAACTCTTGCCGCAAAGATTATTCCGACAGTAGATTGCGTAATCATTGTGTAGAGCCATACGAACGGCAAAAGTAAAAATCCTGAAAGCTGTGTGAGGTGCCATTCGTCACCGAGTAACGAATCACCAAGAGTTAATCGGTGCGGAATTGTAAGATAAAACGATTCGTCGTTACCGCCAAAACCGTAATAGCATTTCCAAAGTGAAAATCCAATAGCAAAAGCCATAAGCACAGCAAAAATTATGTGCTGCCACTTTCCTTTGTCAGGCTTTGAACGCAAATCCTTTATTATGTTCACAAGCGATTTAAAACCGTCAATAAGCAGTTTTGCAACAAGATTCATAATAAATGATGCGGCGGCGGAAAGCACAAAAACTATCGGAACCGTAACAAAGTAATACGGAAGTCTGTCAGGCATTAATATTACTTTTTCGCAGAGTACGGGGTAAACAATGCTGTCAAAAATAAAGGAAATGAGATAAATTCCAAGTGCAAGGTCAGAAACTTTCCATAGTGCGATTTTAGCGGCTTTCGGGAAGTTATCGGTCTTGATTCTCTTAATCAAGAGAAAAAGCAGTACAGATAAAACAAACGGTTCAAATCCGTACCAATAAATGTATGTACCCGATTTGAATGTTGTGTCGTAGCTTCTGAAATAATTGAATGTGCTGAATATGAAAAGTGAAAAAACAAAGAGTACAAGCATTGTTCTTGTTTTCATTTTCAATCCGTATTCTCTTATGTAACAACCCACAAAGTAGTATGCAACGGGGTAGAATCCCTGCCACCAGCTTGGGACAAGTTTCTGAAACTCATCAGATGAAGTCGGATTAGTCCACCAATCAAGTGAACCAAAATTGAAAATATTAAATAACGAGGGGATGATTGTCAGAAAAACAGCCGTTACAAGGAGTACCTGCTTTTGCTTTTTGCTTTTAAGTTTTCCGTAAGCAAGATTAAGGAACGGTGTAAGCAGAAACAACCCTATGTACATTTCAATGTACCAGGAGTAGTTGGAACCGGTAAAATCAAGCGTTCCGAGTATGAAAGATTTCAGGTCAAAAACATCACCTTGTGCAATGTTTTTGTAAATCATACACGCAAGTGTTGAGATTACAAAAACAACAAGTGTTTTCGTAATTCCCGAATAGTACTTTTTACTCAGTTCTTTTTTGCTCATCAAATAACCTGTCAGCAACATGAACAAGGGAACGCAAACGGAAAACAGGGTTCTCATTACAACTGCAACATACATCGGCTTACCTTCGATTGTCTGGTTGTAAAATCCGTTGTGCAGGAAAAAATGAACCGATAAAACGGTAAAGACTGCGATTATTCGCAAAATGTCCAGCGAGGAATCCCTCTTTTTCAGCTTTTCATAATCCATAATTTTTACCTTTCAAGCTTGAAATTTGCAAATCATTGCACATATAGTAATAATAGCATAATTTAGGCATCATTACAATAAATTGCAAACGAAAATATTGATTTTTAATGAAAAAGTTTGTAATGTTGTAACATTAATTTTATGACAAAAAACAAGTGACAGTTTCGGCTGTCACTTGAAAACTTTATTAAATTATGCCTGTTTTTCTGTTTGTTGTTTAGGCTTTCTGAATGAATCAAGAAAAGCTTTTGCAGTATCCATACCGTCAACCATAAGCAGAATAAACAGAGGCGTCATATCAAACAGGTATCTTGACCGTGTTTCCCATAACAGGAAGAAAAGGAATGCCGCAAACACAACTCCTTTGATTAACAGCATCTCATCAACTTTAGGTTTGATAAGAGTTTTTAATGCCGAAATACAAATCATCAATAAAATGAACAGTTGTAAAGCCGAACTGTAATTTTGGAAAGCCTTATTGTACTTTCCGTCAATATGCAGAAAATCCATAAGAATATTATCATTCTTTGGCTTTCTGTTATGGTACGAAATGTAATATGTACCGTCCTGCCATGTCCAAACAGCTTTTTCAATCATATGTTCATACAAACCGCTAAATTTGTAATCTTTTATTCTTTCTTTAATAACCTTAATGTTAGCATCCTGTTTTTCTTTTTTCGAGGGAAATGAACGAGTGTAATAGTCATCATGCTCATCGTATTTTCCAAGACCTTTAAGCCCCATCATAAGCCAGTGAGTAACAGGATATTCATATTTTTCATACTGCTGTTTCGTGATCGGATTGACAGCGTCAACGGCTGTATTGTATGCGAATCCAATCACACCAAACCCTGCCGTAAACACCAGAATAAGGCAGATTGCTTTTTTTAATCTGAATTTCAAGAACAACAATAAAAGTCCGACTGCGAACAGTATGATAAGACTGCCCTTAACCTTATATCCGAGGAAAATCAATGCACCTGCAGCACAAAGCTTTGCGTACATACTCTTTCTGTTGTCAACCTGTAATGCGGAAACAATGAGATAAACAGCTCCGATAAGAAACGGCATCGACATTGAATCACTGTAATAGTACGGCAGATAGGTGAGATAAGGTAAAAACAATGCACAAAAAGCAAGTACAAAAAGAGCCTTTTTGTTGCCGAAAAGTCTTTTTGCTGTAAATGCCGTCAGCATTATTGAAATATTAATCGCAAAAATGTTTACAACAACAGGTGCAAAATCAACATAATGACCGAATATAAGGTAATTTAATCTTCCAACAAGCGACACAATCAAAAGCAATGCCATATTATTCGGATATCTTACAAGATACTGATAATCGTTTGCGTAATCCTGTTCAATGAGGTTGAAATTGCCATGGGTTGAAAAATACATTGCATACCTTTTGATGTTATGCAAATCGGCAACAGGTTCAAAATCGGTAAGCAACGCAAAAATAATTTCAACAATCAGAAGAATACCGCATCCGATAAAAATAACATTTTTGGTATTTTTATCATTAAATTCAAATCTCGACTTCGCTTTAATCTTCTTACAGCTTTTATCGGAGGTGTAATGAAAATACAATGCACATATTCCGACGGTCAAAACGGCAAAAATCAAAAGAATGAACATCTTTGAAAATGAATCGAACCTTCTGTCAACATTTCCGTCAAAGCCGATTATGATAATATTTACAAACAGAAAAACAAAACAAACCGTAAATACTCCGCCGAAAATTCTGGTCAGGACTTTGGTGATTCTATTACTGTTCATCGTCATCAAGAACTTTGTCAACAATAAATCTTGGTCTGCGCTTTGTTTCCATATAAATCTTTCCGATGTATTCGCCTATAACACCGATTGCAAGGAGCTGAAGTCCTCCGATTGCCCAAATTGAACATAAAAGGCTTGACCAACCGCTTACAGTCCAACCGCAGAAAAAGCTGATGAGTGAGTAGATAATCATAATAAGGCTGATGCCGAACACGATTGCACCGAGCCATGTAATCATTCTGATTGGCTGAATGCTGAGAGATGTAATACCCTCCCACGCAAGTGCAAGCATTTTCTTTAACGGATATTTACTTTCACCTGCAAGTCTTTCGGAACGCTCATATGTAACAATATCAGACTTAAAGCCAATCATCGGAACCATACCACGCAGGAATATGTTTGTTTCCTTATATAATGAAAAAGCGTTGAGCGCTCTTTTGCTCATAAGTCTGAAATCAGCGTGGTTAAAAATAACCTTAGCGCCCATATGATTAAGAATTTTGTAGAATCCCTCAGCTGTAAATCTCTTGAAGAATGTGTCTGTTTCTCTTTTAGAACGAACACCGTAAACAACATCGCAACCGTCCTCGTACTTTGCCACCATTTCATCAAAGGTGTTGATATCGTCCTGAAGGTCTGCGTCAATTGAAATCACAGCGTCAGCCTTATCTTTGAGAGTCATAAGACCGCAGAGAAGTGCATTCTGGTGACCTCTGTTTCTTGAAAGCTTGATGCCCTGAAAAATAGGATTTTCTGTATGGAGTTCTGAAATAATCTCCCATGTCCTGTCCTTTGAGCCGTCATCAATAAACACAATACGGCTGTCGGCAGAAATTTTGCCCTCTGCCATCATCGTGCTGTATTTGTTTAGCAGTTTTTCCGCCGAATCCCTCAGAACTTCTTCTTCGTTATAACAGGGAATAGCCAGATATAACTTAGTCATATAAATTATCCTCCCGAAAAATTGTCACTCAGGTGACTTGTCGCAAGACAGGCACAAAATCTGTCTCTTATCCTAGGGTAATTATAAAACAATATTATATAAAAGTCAACAAACTTACAGCCTTTGTTACAAAATATTGTTATTTTATCGAAACAGAGAGGTGAAAGCAGTGTATTTATGAACAAATTCACATATTTTTGTAACAAAACGGTAAAAAGGATTAAATGCTTTTGTAATAAAATCTTTTATTTTTTTAAAATTGCGAAAATCCACTTGTAAACAAAAAACAATTGTATTATAATGGTAGAAGTTAATAACCTATGGAGGTAGATTATAATGTCACAGACACAGAAATCAATTGCAGTATTAACAAGCGGCGGCGATGCTCCCGGTATGAATGCGGCTGTCAGAGCTGTAGTTCGTGCCGGTATAAATAAAGGAATGAAGGTTTACGGTGTTTACCGTGGATATAACGGTTTGCTCAACGGTGATGTTGAGGAAATGAACCTCAGAAGTGTATCTGATATCATTGGTAACGGCGGTACAATGCTTTACACAGCAAGAAGCGAAGAGTACGCTACTCCTGCCGGTATTCAGAGAGCTGCCGATTTTTGCAGAAGCATCGGTGTAAGCGGTGTTGTTGTAATCGGCGGTGACGGTTCATTCAGAGGTGCTCGTTGCCTTACAAACGCCGGTATTAACTGTATCGGTGTTCCCGGCACAATTGATAACGATATTGCCTGCTCCGAATACACGGTTGGTTTTGATACAGCCATGAACACAGCTATTCAGATGGTTGACCGTATCCGTGATACAGCACAGTCACACGACCGTTGTTCTGTAGTTGAGGTTATGGGCAGACGCTGCGGTGATATTGCTCTCCAGACAGGTATCGCAACAGGTGCTACAGCTATCCTCGTTCCTGAGGTTCAGTACAATATTGAAAGAGATGTAATCGCAAGAATCATCAACACTCAGAAAACAGGTAAAAAACACTTTATCGTTGTTGTTGCCGAGGGTGTCGGCGGTGTAAGAGATCTTGCAAAGTATGTAGAACAGCGTCTTGGTATCGAGGCAAGAGCTACAATCCTCGGTCATGTACAGCGTGGCGGTTCTCCGACACTTCGTGACAGAGTTGTTGCAAGCCAGATGGGCTTTAAGGCTGTTGAACTTCTTGAGCAGAATATCGGTAACAGAGTTGTTGTAATGCAGGGCGGCAAGATTGTTGATCTTGATATCAACGAAGCACTTGATATGCCTCGTGTGTTTGATGAAGAGCTTTACAAGATTGCTATGACAATTTCTATCTGATTTAAATATAACTCGATTATTTCAGGGCGGACATTGTTCGCCCTTTATTTTCTTTTAGGGTTACGCTACACAGAATTTTCTTGAAAGGAATAATTCATAATGCTTGAACAATCTCAAAAGCTGACTGACGGCTTAATTATATATTCCGTTCTTGTTTCAGACTATGAAAAACTTGATTTTAAGAATGATGCACTTGCGGGTGTCCGTGCAAACTATTTTAATTCAGGCTGCAAAGAGCAAAAAGAAATTACCGAAATCGAACTTCACGGTATGGATTACAAGATGTCTTGTCTGCTGACGAAGAATGAACCGCTTTCGTGGAAGGTAACAAGGGATAGTCTTCCTTATCAGTCCGTAAAAAGGGCAACAGGCGGAGTTTATTCTGTTATAACTTACAATGACAGGGGAATTGTATTCAAAAGACAATTTTTTGACCGTAATCATACATGGTTACGCACGGAATATTTTAACAGAAGCATTGCCGATAAGCTTATCACGAGAATATATCCACGCAAAGTCAGCGGAATTATAACTCTTGTTACCGAAGATATTGACGATAACGGGATTGTTTCCGTAAAAACTCTTTTCCCGTCTGATAAGCAGTCAAACGAAAATTCAAGGGTTTTGATATATTCAAATGTGGGTATGCTCTGGTATGATGCAAGTTTTTTACCGTCAGATATGCCGTTTACGGAGAAAAAATCCTACGGCAACAGCGGATTTGTGTTTAACGGTGATTTGTTCAAAAATGATTTTGTTCCCGAAAATGCTTATAATCTCGAAGATTGCGCTTATCTTACGGACGAAGATATTCCAAATGTTTCCGACACGGCTGAACCCGTGAGTAAGAAAGATTATTCGGCATACGATATTATCGAGAAAATTCTTGTTGAGGCTCACAAAACAAATAAGGATTTGTTCGGTGAAATTATAAATCATACTGCCGAAGAAGATTTTGAACCAGCGGAAGTTAAAATTGTAACAGGCGAGAAAGACGAACAGCTTTCGGATGATGATGTTGAAGAAAATTCTCAAATTTCAGATGATACAGACGCTGTCGCAGAAACAGCGGATGAACAGACAGAAGATTCCGAAAGTGTTGTAACTGTTGACAGCTCCGGTGAAGCTTCCGAAGATGAAGAAACTGATTTTGAAAAAGTTGAAGCAAATATCGGCACACATTGCCAAATAGATGATGTGCCGACAAAAGAATCCGATGAAGAAAATCCTAAAATTGTAAATGAAGAAGAACCACATTGTGACGTGGTGATTCTTACTAAATCGGGAAGATATACCTATTTCGGTAATCTTGATGAAAATAATTGCAGAACAGGCAGAGGCAGAACGGTTTCTCCTGACGGTATGACCTCATATGACGGTGAATACCTTGATGACAGGCGCAACGGATTCGGTGTTTGCTATTATAACAACGGCAGTATAAATTATGTTGGAAACTGGACCGATAATTCACGCAACGGCGGCGGTGTCGGTTACAGGCTGAGTGACGGTACAATGCATGCGGGCAAGTGGGATAATAATACTCCTGACGGCTATGGTGCAAGATTTGACAGAAACGGAAATCTTATTGATGTGAGCAATTACGAAAACGGTGTTCGCACAGGTAAGAGCGTTTCTTTTGATGAAAACGGCAATATAGTGGTTTCTGTTTATGAGAACGGAGAGAAGATTTCCGAATTTCTTGTTGATGCAGAGGTGTAGATATGAATATCACTGAAGAAAAGTTGCTTGAATATCTTTCAAAGGCTCTTGTGTGTGTGGCTGTAATTGTTATCGGATATATAATTACCAGGTTGATTATAGGGATTCTCCGAAAAATCCTTAATAAATCACGAATGGACGGTACAGCCGAAGGCTTTGTATTGTCCGTTCTCAAGGTGATTTTCTATTTCATTGTTGCAGTAACTGCACTTGGGACAATCGGTGTGAATGTTGCGTCGCTTATTACGGCACTCGGTGCGGCAGCCCTTACAGCAGGTCTTGCATTACAGGATTTGCTGAAAAATGTTGTCAGCGGACTTGTAATTTTGATAAACAAACCGTTTGTGTCGGGTAATATTCTTGATTTTGAGGGAGTAAAAGGAACGGTTGAGGAAATCAATATTTTCTCAACAACCGTGCATACACTTGATAATAAGCTTGTGACAATTCCTAATTCAAGACTCACATCAAACAATGTTGTAAACTGCACAATGGTTGAGCAGAGAAGGGTTGACTGTACTTTCTCGATAAGCTATGATGATGATATTGACAAGGTGCGTGAGATTATTCTCAACCTTATGGCAACAAATGAGATGATTTTAAAAGATCCCGAACCTACTGTAAGAGTCGGTGAACATCTTGACAGCGGAGTGCAGATTAAGGTTTTTGCATGGGCAACTCCTGATGATTACTACGAGGTTTATTTCTTCCTGCAAGAAAATGTCAAGAAAGAGTTTGATAAAAACGGTATCACAATTCCGTACCCTCATCTTGTTATTGCCAAAGATTAAAATTATTAAATTCCAAATTAAATATTACGAAAAATTCCGTAAATAATAATGGTGCTGTTGATTCAGTACCATTTTATTTTTATAAGGATTGATTAGTTTGAAAAAATTTTTAGGTCTGTTTGCCGTAGCTTTAATTTCAGTATGTTTTATCACTGGTTGCGGCAATGATAAAAACGACAGTATGACTGACACAACAAGTCAGACTTCACAAACATCAAATACGCAGGAAACTTCAAAAGGTATGACTGAAAACGGAGAAGTTTCAGATTCGGACGGTTTCATCGGTAACGAAGAAAATGAAACAGGAAATTCGGGTTCGGATATGATGGATGATATTGAAGACGGAATTGACGATATTATGGGTGACGGAGATAATAATGATTCTGATACTGTCACCAATCCCTCAGATACTGTTTTATAAAAACAAGAGCAGCAGGACAAAATTGCCTGTTGCTCTCGTTTTTAATACGAAATATGTTATTGGTTCGGGTTCAGACAAAAATCATACTGCTTTGTCAAGGTCAATTTTTAATTGGCGAATAATTTTCTTTTCAAGCCTTGATATGTAGGACTGCGAAATTCCAAGCTTGTCGGCAACCTGCTTTTGCGTGTGTTCCTTTCGTCCGTTAAGCCCGAACCTTAACTCCATAATAAGACATTCTCGGTCACGAAGCTTTGAAACTGCCTGCAAAACAAGACTTTTTTCAAGCTCGCATTCAATATTTCTGTTTACCGTGTCAGGATCGCTTCCGAGAACATCGCATAAAAGCAGTTCATTGCCGTCCCAGTCCGTGTTCAGCGGTTCATCAATCGATACCTCGTTTTTCAGTTGCGATGATTTTCGTAAAAACATCAGAATTTCGTTTTCAATACATCTTGAAGCGTAGGTTGCAAGCTTAATATTCTTTTCGGGAGAAAAGGTGTTCACCGCCTTGATAAGTCCGATTGTGCCTATTGAAATCAAATCCTCCGCACTTGCATTCGGAGTTTCAAACTTTTTTGCAATATATACCACAAGTCTTAAATTGTGGACAATAAGCGGTTCTCTTGCCTTACTGTCTCCTTTTGCAATATTCTCCATAATATGCTGTTCTTCTTCTCGTGTAAGCGGTGGGGGAAGAGTTTCACTGCCGTTAATGTAGAATATTTCATTTTCAATAACGAGTGCAAATCGGATTTTCTGAATAACCTTCATTAAAAACATAACATTGCTCCTATTCTGATATTTTTACAAGTTCGTACGGTATGATTGCCTTAACATCTCCTTTCAATACATCATTACATATGCCTATATAAATGCTTTTGCAGATTTCCTTGCCGTCAATTTTAACCTTATCGGGAGGAAATCCTTTTACAATTCCGTTTCCGCCAAGGCTTTCAAACGGAATAATCCTTGTTTTGGTTTCATCGGGAACATAGTCATCAAAAATATTTTGTTCTGCAATAATGACATAATTTCCCGAAAACGGTTCAACAAGGTTGCAACCCGTATCAATCTTTGCAGGGAAAAAATAGCTTTGTTCGTTAACCTTGATTTCAACTTTGCAAACTCCCGAACCGTTGCCCCCCTTCGTCAATATTTTCGTCAATTTGAGAATATAATAACAGACAAGAGTTAAAATAATCAGGAGGACGGGCGAAATGTTAAAATACACTGTGTCGTTGTATACTTCCATACCTTTCGGTTTGAAAGCGTTGTACAGAAACATCATAATTCCGCAGAATGAAAATGAGAGAGAAAGAAACACAGATATTCTTTTGATAAAACACTTAAACGGACACTTGCCGAATGCACATAACACAATTCCGGCGGCACATAAAACATCGATAGGTATATTCAAAAAGAAAGGCAGGGGAGGGAAAAGTGCAATAAGACTTTGCACTCCTCCCAGAAGCGACGCAAGCAACATTTTTTTAAACGAAGTGTTGATACAAAGCGCCTTTTTGGTGCATAAAATAAGTATAAAGTCAATGAAAACATTTACGGTAATCAGTACATCTATGTAAACAGATTTCATTTTATTCCCCCTGCGGAATGCTGTTCTAATAACATTTCCATTAAATTTATTACCTTTGCTTATTATCTCACAAGCGGAAAATAATAATTGTCAAAATATGGTCAGGAGGTAAATTATTGATTGCAGGATTAATTATCGGATTGTTTATAGGCGGATTTGTCGGCGTAAGTGTAATGTGCCTTTTATATTACACAAGGGACTGACAAAAGAAAAGCGTGCAGTTTAATTCAGACTGCACGCTTATTACATATTTTGCTGTATTTTGATTATGATTTAAGGTTTCTTGTGCCGAGGAAAAGGACTGCCAGCATTCCCGAACCTACATGAGTACCGATTACAGGACCGATATCCGTCATGACAACTTCCTTGCACTTACCCTTGATTGCCTTTTTAAGTTCTTCGGCACCTTCCGGATTATCCGCATGGGCAACCATAACAACGCTGTCTTTGAGATTTTCGGCATCTCTTTCAAGGTGTTTTACAAGAGCCGGAACAACATTGCTCTTACCTCTGATTTTTGCAACATTGATAAGATGGCCTTCATCGTCAACACTGATGAGAGGTTTAATTTGCAAAGCTTTGCCGAATGTTGCGGAAACAGAGGAAATTCTACCGCCTCTCTTGAGTTGATCAAGGTCTTCAACAACAAACCAATGACATACTTTTATACGGGTGTCTTCAATGTATTCTTTTAGTTCGTCAATTGTAGCGCCTTCGCTGTATTTTTTGCCTGCAAGGTAGATGAGAAGTCCGAGTCCTGCCGAATCGCAAAGAGAATCAATTGCAATAATCTTTCTGTCCGGATAAACTTCCTTTAAATCCTTAACAGCCATCATACAGGTGTTGTATGTTCCGCTCAAACCTGTTGAAATGCCTGTGTAAATGATATCTTTGCCGGCTTTAAGATAGTTTTCAAAGCTCTTGTAAAAGCTGTCATAGTTAATCTGTGTTGTCTTTGAATCAACACCCTCTTTAAGCTTACTGTAGAATTCCGAGAGGCTCATCATTCTGCAATCCGGATAATGAAGATATGACTTGTCCTCCATATGAAATTCCATCGGAAGAACTTCAACGCCGATTTGGTTAACAAGCTCCTGTGTAAGGTCGCAGGAGGCATCTGTCATAAATACATAATTCATAATTATCGCTCCTTTTTTGCGAAAATATTGTGATTCAATTCTAACAAATTATGATATAAATGTCAATGAATATAATGACCGTTCCTTTTCATATATATGTATATCAAAAACAGATTTCGGAGTGGTTATATGAATTGCAGATTTACCGATTTAAGACATAAGGAAGTCATAAGCGCCTGCGATGGAACAAGAATAGGATTTATCGACGATGTTATTGTGGATACCAAATGCGCAACTGTTGTGTCAATTGTTATTTTCGGCAGACCGGGATTTTTTAGTTTGGTGGGAAAATGTCAGGACTACATAATTCCGTGGGAGAAAATTGACCTCATAGGAGAGGATACGGTAATCATCAGCTGTCAGACTCCAAAGCCAGTAAAAAAGCCGAAAAAACCCCGTTTTGGGGCTAAATTTTGAATTTTTTCAAATTTTCGCATTAAGGCAAAATAACCTAAGAAATATTTGCTAAATTATGCATAATGCACAAATCATTATTTTTTTAAGAAATTAAAACCACATAAGTAACATTTTGGTTACAATTGTTACAATTTATCTTCCCCTGTCAAACTTGCAATTTTCAAAAGTTTGTGCTTTAATACAATTGCAATTGTGTGTTTGATAAAATTTTACGACTAAAGGACTTGGCACATTTTTAAACAGATAACTACATCTTGTATATACGCTTGCTTTTGATGGCAGTTATAGTAGTTACCTTAATGTGCAAAAATCACAGGGAGGATAAATTTTTGAGAGCGACAAACTATAAACACTACGGATGTGACAACAATTCGGAGAGTTCAAAGAGAACTCGCAAACCCGAAAAGAAGTCAAAACGCAAAGGCTTTAAGGCATTATCCTATGCTATTGCGGTATCTCTGGCGGCAGCTGCTCTTGTTGTTCCGACAACAACTCTTGCACCGGATGTAGATGCTTTTGAAGATAGCCGTGCTGCTTCGCTTGCAGTCGGTAACATCAATGATTTTTCACTCGTTATTACAGATAACTGCGTTGAAGAAACTACTGCCCCCGTAACCCAAGAGATAACAACATCCGCAGCGACTACACAGAAAACAACTGAAAAGGAAACTAAATCTGCAAAAACTGCGAAGAAGAAAGCTGAAAGTTCACAGGCTTCCAAAAAGGCTGAAAGTTTAAAGTCAGAGCCTTCGGAGTCAGAAACTTCACAGAGCTATACAAGCTATGTTGACAGTTCATCGGATAATAGCAGTTCCGCATCTAATTCATCGGATTACGGCTATACAGACAGTAATCAGAGTGGCTACCTTGTAAGTATCGCCAATCCGGATCCGTCCTACAGTCCTTCTCCTGTTTCTCTTTCAAGCTATGACAGAGAGAAACTCGAAAGACTTGTAATGGGCGAAGGTGGTTCAATGGGTTACACAGGCTGTGCCCTTATCGCACAGTCAATCCGTGACGCAATGAACCGTTCAAACACAACATCAATTGACAGAATTATTTCGGAATATCAGTATTACGGTTCGACTGATTATGCACCGAATCAGGATGTAAAAGATGCTGTTTCCTTTATCTTTGATCAGAACGGCTCGGCAGTTCAGCACAGAGTTCTTTGTTTCTATGTCGGTTCAAGCAGCTGGCATGAATCACAGAATTACATCACAAGCATCGGTAATGTAAGATTCTTTGATTTGTGGTATTGATCGGAGTTTCCGAATACAATTTAATATTTAAGAAAATATCAGGTGTTTTTGAAAAAACTTTTTCGAAAACACTTGATTTTTTTTACTTTTATGGTATAATATACAGGCAATTCGCACGCTGATGCTTGTCAACAGGGTGGCAGATTCATAGAATTTGCTTATTGCGTTGATAAAAACAAAGGCACAGCGGAGGTTTTAACCTAAGGAGGATTTTTATTATGGCAGTAGTTTCAATGAAACAGCTTCTTGAAGCAGGTGTTCACTTTGGTCACCAGACAAGAAGATGGAACCCTAAGATGGCTGAGTACATTTTTACTGAGCGTAACGGTATCTACATTATCGACCTTCAGAAGAGTGTAAAGAAGCTTGAAGAAGCTTACAATTTTGTTCGTGAGCTTTCAGCAGAAGGCAAGAGCGTTCTCTTTGTAGGTACAAAGAAGCAGGCTCAGGATTCTGTTAAGGAAGAGGCAGAGCGTGCAGGCGCTTACTATGTAAACGCAAGATGGCTCGGCGGTATGCTCACAAACTTTGCAACAATCAGAAGAAGAATTGCTCGTTTAAAGCAGCTCCGTGCTATGCAGGAAGACGGCACATTTGATCTTCTTCCTAAGAAGGAAGTTATTAAGCTCAACCTCGAAATTGAGAAGCTTGAGAAGTTCATGGGCGGTATCAAGGATATGACAGAGATGCCGGGCGCACTTTTCATTGTTGATCCAAGAAAAGAAAGAATTGCCGTTTCAGAGGCAAAGAAGCTCAATATCCCGATCGTTGCTATCGTAGATACAAACTGCGATCCTGATGAGATTGACTATGTAATCCCGGGTAACGATGACGCTATTCGTGCAGTAAAGCTTATTGCAGGCGCAATGGCTAACGCTGTTATCGAAGGCAGAGAGGGTCGCATGGGCGCTGCAGCTGTTGAGGAAGAGACAGCTGAATAATCATTTGTGATTATAACCCCGTTTTATATAAATTTATTTGAAAGGATGTTTTCAAAATGGCAGCATTTACAGCTCAGGATGTAAAGACATTAAGAGAAAAAACAGGCTGCGGCATGATGGATTGCAAAAAGGCACTCACAAATGCCGACGGTGATATGGATAAAGCAGTTGACTTTTTAAGAGAACAGGGACTTGCTAAGCAGGCTAAGAAGGCAGGCAGAATAGCAGCAGAAGGCGTTGCATACGCTTGCACAAACGATGACCTCTCAGTAGGTGTTGTTGTAGAAGTTAACGCTGAAACAGACTTTGTTGCTAAGAACGATTCATTTATGGATTTTGTTAAGGCTTGTGCTAACACAATTATCGAGCAGAACCCTGCTGATGTTGAGGCTCTCCTCACACTCAAGGCAACAGGTTCAGAGCAGACAATCGCTGAAATGCTTCAGGAAAAGGTTCTCACAATTGGCGAGAATATCCAGATTCGTCGTTTTGAGCGTATGGAAGGTGCTTGTGTTGCTTATGTACACGCAGGCGGTAAGATTGGCGTTCTCGTTAACTTTGATACAGACCTCGCTGCAAAGCCGGAGTTTGTTGCATACGGCAAGGATGTTGCAATGCAGATTGCAGCTCTTAACACTCCTTACCTCAATGAGAGTGAAGTTCCTGCAGAAATCATCGAGCATGAGAAAGAAGTTATGCGTCAGCAGGTAATCAACGAAGGTAAGCCGGAGCAGATTGCTGACAAGATTGTTATGGGTAAGATTGGTAAGTTCTACAAGGAGAACTGCCTTCTTGACCAGGAGTTCGTTAAGGACAATAAGATCAACATCAAGCAGTACACACAGAATACTGCTAAGGAGCTTGGCGGTTCTATCGAAATCAAGAGATTCGTTCGCTTTGAAAAGGGCGAGGGCATTGAAAAGCGTCAGGATGACTTTGCCGCAGAAGTTGCAAGCATGGTTAAATAATTATTTTGGCGTACAAAGCATAATAATCGGAGCAGAGAATGACTTCTCTGCTCTCGGTTTGCAGAAAACTCGAAATTCAGTTTGACCGAATTTCGAGTTTTAATTTTTAAGAAATTTTAAATATCGCAAATTGCAATAGCAAGTTAAAAAAATAAATTTTATTTTATCGAAATTAACGCTTGACAAACAAATGTACATGTAATATAATAGTCAGGTAAAATAAAGCAAAGCAGAGATGCTTTCACCTGTGGGGTGCCGTCTGCACGGGTCAATACCGAAGTTTTTTAGTATTGTTATGCGGACGGAGTGTTTCTGTCCGCATTTATTGTTTTTATGAGACTTTGGAGGTGTTTACCCATCAGCAAGAAAGAAATTCAGATTAACGAAGAAATCCGTGACAAAGAGTTGAGAATTATCGGCTCTGATGGTCAGCAGCTTGGCATTATGTCAGCTAAAGAAGCACTTGATTTGGCAGAACAGAAGAACCTTGACTTGGTTAAAATTGCTCCGCAGAGCAATCCTCCTGTATGCAAAATTATGGATTACGGAAAATACCGTTTTGAACAGGCTAAAAGGGAAAAGGAAGCAAGAAAAAATCAGAGAGTTGTTGATATCAAGGAAGTAAGGCTTTCTCTTAATATCGATACACACGATTTTAATACAAAGCTTAATAATGCTCTGAAGTTTATCAAACACGGCGATAAGGTTAAGGTTTCAATTCGTTTCAGAGGCCGTGAAATGGGACACCCTGAAATCGGTCTTGAAACAATGAAACGATTTGCTGATGCTTGCAGTGAAACAGCTGTTGTCGAAAAGCCTGCAAAGCTTGAAGGCAGAAATATGCTTATGTTTCTTGCACCAAAGACTAATAAGTAATTAAAGCTAAGGAGGATACTAATATGCCTAAAATTAAAACTCACAGCGGTGCCAAAAAGAGATTCAAACTTTCTAAGAATGGTAAGGTTATCCGTGCTCACGCTAACAAAAGTCACATCTTGAACAAGAAGACAACAAAGCGTAAAAGAGGTCTTCGTCAGACTGTTGCTGCAGATAAGACAAACACAGCTCAGATCAAGCGTCTTATTCCTTACAAATAATTATTGAGGACTACTAACTAACATAAACGGAGGTAATATATAATGGCACGAGTAAAAGGTGCGATGATGACTCGCAAAAGAAGAAAAAAGACATTAAAGCTTGCTAAGGGTTACTGGGGTGCAAAATCAAGACACTTTAAAATGGCTAAACAGGCTGTTATGAAGTCCGGCAATTATGCATATATCGGTCGTAAGCAGAGAAAGAGAGATTTCCGTCGTCTTTGGATTACTCGTATTTCGGCTGCCTGCAAGGCTAACGGCACAAATTATTCAACTTTCATGAACGGCTTGAAGAAGGCTGGCATTGCTCTTAACCGTAAGATGCTCTCTGAAATTGCAATTTCAGACCCTGCTGCTTTTACTTCACTTGTTGAACAGGCTAAGAATGCTTAATTTAACTTACTTTGTAATTGCGTTTGGGTTATCCCAAACGCAATTGTTTTTTACAGAAAATTGGATGGTTTTATGACTATACTTTCAAGTAAAGATAATTCTAATATAAAAAATGCCGTAAAGCTCAGAAAAAGTGCAAAATATAGGCGTGAATCAGGACTCTTCATTGCAGAAGGTGTTCGCATTTGTATGGATGCAATGCTCAGTAAGGCACATATTGACACCTTTTTCGCAAGTGAAAAGGCCAGTGAGAAATATGCGGATGACTTTTTAAAACTGCAAAAATATTCCGACAAAACATTCATTGTATCTGATAAGATATTTAATCAGATGTGTGATACAGAGTCGCCTCAAGGATTTCTGTGTGTAATAAAAGCACTTGACAAAACTGCTTGTTTTGATAAAATAAAGACTGGTGACAAATTTTTGGCACTCGATAATCTGCAGGATCCCGGCAATTTAGGTACAATTCTTAGAACGGCTGAGGCTCTGAATGTTACCGGTATTGTTCTTTCTGCCGATTGTTGCGATATTTACAGTCCTAAAGTTGTAAGAGGCAGTATGGGGGCAGTGTTCAGGCTTCCGTTTGTTGTTTCGGATACAATTTCAGGTTATCTGAATGCACACAGTGAACTTGAATCTTATGCGGCGGTCGTATCGGTGTCGGCTGATAAGATTACAACGACTCCCTTTGTTTCACCTTGCATTGTTGCAGTAGGTAATGAAGGAAACGGTCTTAAAGAAGAAACAATAAGTGCCTGTAAACATAAAATTACTATTCCTATGGAGGGAAGAGCCGAGTCGCTTAATGCCGCCGTTGCGGCGTCAATAATAATGTGGGAAATGATGAAATGATTTCGCGTAATGCCTGTTACTGGATTTGGATTACACTTTCGATAGGCTATAATAATCCAAAGGTAAAGAGAATATCCGAAATGTATTCCGATGTGTCTGCCTTTTATTACGGTGGTATTTCGGAGTGGCGTCTTTGCGGAATTTTTTCACAAAAAGACCTTGAACGATTTGCTTCAACCGGTCTTGATGACGCTAAGAAAATCGTAGACAGATGTATTGAATGCAATTATTCGATATTATGCATTGACGATGAATTGTTTCCAAAATGTCTTTACAATATTGAATGTCCTCCTGCTCTCATATATGTAAACGGTGTTATGCCTGATATTGACAATACTTTTTCAATCGGTATTGTCGGTACTCGCAGAGCAACTAAGTATGGAATAGAAAATTCTTACCGCTTTGCATATGCACTTTCAAAATACGGAACAATTATAGTCAGCGGAGGCGCATTAGGTGTTGACGGTGCGTCGCACAGAGGCGCACTTGCTACGGACGGAATTACAATTTGTGTCAGAGGTTGCGGACTTAATTGTTCATATCTCAGGGAAAATTCAGACATTAGAAGTACAATTCCAAAAAGAGGTGCTGTCATTACAGAGTATCCGCCTGATGAAACACCGAGGAATTACTATTTTCCTGCCCGAAACAGAATTATAGCCGCTTTATCGGACGGATTGCTTGTTATGGAAGCGGGAAAGAAGAGTGGTTCGCTTATTACCGCAAATCTTGCCGCAGAACAAGGCAAAACAATTTTTGCTCTGCTCGGAAATAACAGCCCTCAGAATGAAGGTTCAAACGCTCTTATTAAAGAAGGTCTTGCAATACCCGTTACCGATTTTATGGACATACTCTGCGAGTTTGACAACCTGTATGCAACCACTGATGATGAATTTGATATTGACAATATTTCTCTTGCTGATACGGGCAATTTTCCTGTTAAAGGTATAAGAAAACAAGCTCCTGCAAGAATTTATGTTAATAAACAAAATGATCAACAGCCGGCTAAAACCGCAGTGCCGTATGCATCAGAAAAATCAGAAACGGTTGTGCAAAAACCTGTTCATAAAGAAAACTTAAATTTGCCAAAAACAGCTCAGGATGTATATGAATACATCGGTAATGAGCCTGTTCATATAGATAAAATTTCAGCTGATTTGAAAATCCCTGTGTTTAAGGTGCTTACCGCACTTACGATGCTTGAAATGAAAGATCTTGTTTCGGCACTACAGGGAAGAAATTATATTTTAAAATGATATTTACCGAATATTCTTATTCGTTATCCGATATTCCGTTGCCCTTTTACACATAACAGGGCAGAAAGGCAGTGAAAACATATGTCAGATTTAGTAATTGTTGAGTCACCTGCTAAGGCAAAAACAATTAAAAAATACCTTGGTAGCGGTTACGAGGTTGTTGCCTCAATGGGTCATGTCCGTGATTTGCCTAAATCAAGATTAAGTGTTGATATAAAAAAGAACTTCGCTCCAAAGTATGAAATTATAAAAGGAAAAGAAAAACTTGTTGATGATTTAAAATCAGCCGCTGAAAAAAGCGAGCATATTTATTTAGCAACCGACCCTGACCGTGAGGGAGAGGCAATTTCTTGGCATCTTGCCTATATTCTTGGTTTACCCACAGATGAAACTAACCGTGTGGAATTCAATGAAATTACAAAATCCGGTGTTACAAACGGTATGAGCAATCCGAGATCAATTAATATTGACCTTGTAAATGCTCAGCAGGCAAGAAGAATTCTTGACAGACTTGTCGGTTATAAACTCAGTCCGTTTATTTCTCAGAAAATCAGAAGAGGTCTTTCTGCAGGACGAGTTCAGTCTGTTGCTGTAAGGATTATTGTTGACAGGGAAGAGGAAATCAGAAAATTTAAGCCTGAGGAATACTGGTCGATTGATGCAAAGTTCATCCCAAAGGGCAGCAGAAAATCTTTTTCTGCATCTTTATATTCCGATGAAAACGGTAAGATTAAGATTACCAACGGTGAACAGGCTGATAAAATTGAGGCTGATCTTCAGAATGCCGAGTATGTAATTACAAAGGTTAAGAACGGTACAAGAAAGAAATCTCCTGCACCTCCGTTTATAACATCAACTCTTCAGCAGGAAGCATCGAGAAAACTCGGTTTCCAGTCGAGAAGAACAATGAAGGTTGCTCAGGAACTCTACGAAGGCGTTGATATCGAAGGTATGGGTGCAACCGGTCTTATCACTTATATGAGAACAGACTCACTCAGAATTTCAAATGTTGCAATTGAAGAGGTAACCGAATACATAAAAAATTCTTACGGTGAAAAGTTTCTTCCGCCAAAGCCAAGATTTTTTAAATCAAGAAGTAATGCACAGGACGGTCATGAAGCTATAAGACCGTCAATGCCCTCTCTTACTCCCGACAGCGTAAAGGCAAGCCTTACATCGGATCAGTATAAGCTTTATAAGCTCATTTGGAACAGATTTACTGCATCACAAATGGCTGATTGTATCCAGAAAACAACACAGGCTGATATTGTTGCCAACGGTTATACATTTAAGGCGTCGGGATACAGAGTCGATTTTGAAGGCTTTACAACACTTTATGTGGAAAGCAAGGATGTTGAAGAAGAAAAGACTACACAGCTCCCACCACTTGAAAAAGATATGATTGTGAGATGTAAAGAGTTGAAGAAAAATCAACACTTTACACAGCCGCCTGCAAGATATACGGAGGCGTCACTCATCAAAGCGCTTGAAGAATACGGCATTGGCAGACCGTCAACTTATGCCGCAACTATTACAACAATTACAAGTCATGAATATGTTAAGCGTGAGGGCAAAAGCCTTGTTCCTACGGAACTCGGTGAGGTTACAACCAATCTTATGAAAGAGCGTTTTCCAAAGATCGTAAATGTAAAATTTACAAATCAGATGGAGGAAGACCTTGATAAGGTTGAAAAAGGAACAGAAGAGTGGCATGCTTTGCTTGACAATTTCTACGGAGATTTTGATAAAACTCTCAAAAAAGCAAAAGCAGATATGGAAGGCGTAAAGCTTCACTTAAAAGAAGACGAAACCGATATTATCTGTGACAAGTGCGGTCGTCAGATGGTTGTTAAAGTCGGCAGATACGGTAAATTTATTGCCTGCCCCGGATACCCTGAATGTAAAAACATCATTAAGTATGTAGAAAAAACGGGTGTTAAGTGTCCGAAGTGCGGCGGCGATGTCATTATCAAGCGTACCAAGACAAAAAGAATTTTTTACGGCTGCTCCAACTATCCCAAGTGTGATTTTGTAAGTTGGAATGAGCCAACAAACGAGAAGTGTCCGCAGTGCGGAGGAATTCTCTTCAAGAAAAAAGGCAAAAAGCCGACATTGTTCTGTGCAACAGAGGGATGTGGTTATACTAAAACAGCAGATACGGATGATAAATAAATGCATATTAATGTAATCGGTGCAGGACTTGCAGGTTGTGAGGCGGCAATGCAGATTGCCTCTTGCGGAATAAAAGTGCATCTTTATGAAATGAAACCGAATAAAAAAACGCCTGCTCATCATACTGAGAAATACGCTGAACTTGTTTGTTCAAATTCTCTTAAAGCCATGCGTGTTGAAAGCGCCGCAGGGCTTTTGAAAGAAGAAATGCGCAGACTCGATTCTTTCCTTATGAAGTGTGCAGATGCCTGCAAAGTTCCTGCAGGCGGAGCGCTTGCCGTTGACAGGGATATTTTTTCTTCTCTTGCAACGGAAGGGATAAAGAGCTGTGAGCTTATTGAGGTTTACGAAGAAGAAGTTTGTGAAATTCCGAAAGATGAAATCACGGTTGTGGCAAGCGGACCGCTTACTTCTGAACCGCTTGCCGAATATATAAGAGGAATGTTCGGTTCCTCACTTTCGTTTTTTGATGCCGCCGCTCCTATTGTTACCGCTGAAAGTATTGACATGGAGTACGCTTTTTGTGCATCAAGATACGATAAGGGCGACGGTGACGATTATATCAACTGTCCGATGAACAAGGAGGAATATGAAACCTTCTACAATGCACTCATATCGGCAGAAAGAGCTCCTTTGCATGATTGCGATGTCAGCAATCCGAAGGTGTATGAGGGCTGTATGCCTGTTGAGGTAATGGCACAAAGAGGCGAGGGAACACTTCGCTTTGGACCTATGAAACCTGTCGGTCTTGTGAATCCAAAGACAGGTCACAGACCTTGGGCGGTTCTTCAGCTCAGAAAAGAAAACAAAGCCGGCAATATGTACAATCTTGTAGGATTTCAGACTAATCTTAAATTTCCCGAACAAAAGAGAGTGTTTTCGCTTATTCCTGCACTTCATAATGCAGACTTTGTTCGTTATGGTGTTATGCACAGAAATACTTTTCTTGATTCGCCGAGAATACTTAACAGCGATTTTTCTGTTAAGGACAATCATAGTCTTTTTTTTGCCGGTCAGATTACAGGTGTTGAAGGATACATGGAATCCGCAGCTTCGGGAATTATGGCAGGTATAAATGCTTGTCGAGTTGCTGAGGGGAAAAGCACAATTACATTACCAAATGATACAATGATTGGCGCACTTTCGGCATACATCTCTGATTCGTCGGTTAAAAAGTTTCAGCCAATGGGTGCAAACTTCGGAGTTTTGCCGGAGCTTGAAAACCGACCGAGGAATAAAAAAGAGCGTGGTGCAGTTTATTCTACAAGAGCATTAAAAAGTTTGGATAATTATTTAAAGGATATTTAAGGTGAATGGAATGAACATAATTGTTGACGCATTCGGCGGTGATAACGCTCCATTGGAAATTATCAAAGGCTGTGTTGAGGCAGTTGCCGAATATAACATAAATGTAACTTTGACCGGTGATGAAACCAAAATTAAAAATATATTTTCGGAAAATTCACTTTCAATGAATAATATTGATATTTGTCATTGCACACAGAAAATCACAATGGAAGATTCTGCTGAGTCCGTTCTTAAAGAAAAAAAGGACAGTTCTATGGCTGTAGGTCTTCGCTTGCTTAACGAGGGCAAGGGCGATGCATTTGTCAGTGCAGGAAACAGCGGTGCATTGTGTGTCGGTGCAACTCTTGCAATAAAAAGAATTAAGGGGATTAAACGCCCTGCATTTGCTCCTGTTATGCCGTCTGAAAGCGGATTCTTTATGCTTATGGACGGAGGTGCAAATGTTGAGTGTCGTCCCGAAATGCTGTATCAGTTTGCTGTTATGGGTTCAATATATATGGAAAAGGTTATGGGTATCAAAAACCCCCGTGTCGGACTTGCCAATGTCGGTGCAGAAGAACACAAGGGAACAGAACTTTACAGAAATACGCATGAACTTCTTCAGAACAGCAACTTGAATTTCATCGGAAATGTAGAAGGCAGGGATATTCCGAACGGAGTGTGTGATGTCGTAGTTTGTGACGGCTTTACAGGTAATTTGATTCTCAAAACATATGAGGGCGTTGCTCTTGTAATGATGAATCAGATTAAAAATATGTTTATGGGCAGCGTCAAGGGCAAACTTGCAGCAGGTCTTGTTATGAAGGACCTAAAAAATATGAAAACGCATTTTGATTACAACAGATACGGCGGTGCGCCTATTCTCGGTGCATCAAAGCCGGTGTTCAAAGCACACGGAAGTGCCAAGGCTGTTACAGTTAAGAATGCTATCAGACTTTCTGTTGAATATGTAAAAGCAAACGCTATTGAAGCGATCTCTTCATCACTTTAATTTTTGCAAATAATGTTGCTTTAGGAGTTTTATAATGGAAGATTTACAAAAGAGAATCGGCTATACATTCAAAAATACAGATTTGCTTACAGAGGCACTTACTCATTCTTCTTATGCAAATGAACATAAGGCTAAACACATAAAATATAATGAAAGACTTGAATTTCTCGGTGATGCGGTACTTTCAATTGTTGTTTCCGATTATATTTTCAAGCATTGTCCCGAACTTCCCGAAGGCGAATTGACAAAGCTCAGAGCGTCACTTGTCTGCGAGAAAACTCTTTTTGAATTTGCAAAGCAGATTGAACTCGGAAAGTACCTTGTGTTAAGTAAAGGCGAAAGAAACAACGGCGGTGCAGAACGCCCGTCAATTCTTTCGGATGCCTTTGAGGCTTTGATTGCAGCAATTTATATTGACGGTGGTATTGATCCTGCGTCGAAACATATTCTTAATTTTGTAATTCCTGCAATCAAGAACTCAAAGAAGAAGAAACTTAACGATTATAAAACCGCCTTGCAGGAGATTATCCAGAAGAATCCCGGTGAACAGCTTGAATATGTTCTCGTGGGTGAAAGCGGTCCTGACCACAACAAACACTTTGTTGTTGAAGTTCATCTCAACAGTAATGTAATCGGCAAAGGCGGCGGAAGAAGTAAGAAAGAAGCGGAACAACAGGCCGCCAGAGAAGCTTTGGAGCTGATGGGTTATTAAACACAGTAATGTATCAATTTTTATTCCGCACAACGGTTGTCCGCATATGTGCAGTTTTTGCAATCAAAATAAGATAACAGGTCAGGCATATCAGCCGACTCCCCTTGATGTTGAACAGACACTTGGTAAAGCGGCTTCTGATTTGGGCGAACGCACCAAAAATGCTGAGATTGCATTTTTCGGCGGAAGTTTTACAGCTATTGACAGAACCTATATGTTATCTCTCCTTGATGCAACTAAAAAGTTCAGAGATAAATTTTGCGGAATAAGAATTTCTACCCGTCCCGACTATATTGATAAAGAAATTCTTGATATTTTGAAAAGCTATGGTGTGACATCAATTGAACTTGGTGCGCAATCTATGTCAGACGATGTACTGCTTGCAAATGACAGAGGACATAGCGCTGAAAGTGTTTTCAAATCCTCAGAGCTTATTAAAAGTTATGGCTTTTCACTTGGCTTGCAGATGATGACGGGACTGTATAAATCAGATATTCAAAAGGATTTACACACAGCCGAAACATTTGCGAAAATAAATCCCGATACCGTAAGAATTTATCCTACGGTCATTATGAAAGATACAAAGCTTGCCGAACTTTACCTTAACGGAGAATACACACCGTATAGTCTTGAAAAGTCCGTCAGCCTTTGTTCAAAGCTGATTGAACTTTTTGAAAAGAACAATATAAAAATTATCAGGCTCGGACTTCATTATTCCGACAGCCTTGTAAATAACAGCTACGGTGACAACTATCACCCGGCTTTTAAGGAATTGTGCGAAAATAAGCTTTTTTATGATAAGTTTATCGAAAAAGCAAAAGATTTTCCCGATTTGAATGAAATTAAAACGGTTGTTATCAATTCTAAATCTCTGTCAAAATTTCTCGGACAAAAGAGAAGTAATGTAAACAAATTGAACGAACTCGGATATAATTTTTCGGTTTGTTTTGACGATTCTTTGCAGAAATATGAATTATATTTAAAATAGGAGCTTGCTGATGCGATTAAAGTCTTTGGAAATTCAAGGTTTCAAGACCTTTCCCGATAAAACTAAATTATCTTTTGAACAGGGAATTACCTCGGTTGTCGGTCCTAACGGTTCAGGCAAAAGTAACATCAGTGACGCTATCCGCTGGGTTCTCGGTGAACAGTCCCCGAAGAGCCTTCGTTGTGCCAAAATGGAAGATGTTGTCTTTAACGGAACAGATAAGCGTAAAAGACAGGGCTATGCCGAAGTTACTCTGAATATTGACAACAAAGACCGTGCCCTTGATTTTAACGGTGATGACATAGCCGTTACAAGAAGATACTACAGAAGCGGTGAAAGCGAATATCTTATCAATAAAGCGGCTGTTCGTCTTAAAGACATCAACGAACTCTTTATGGACACAGGCCTCGGTCGTGACGGTTATTCAATGATCGGGCAGGGTAAGATTGACAGCATTGTTTCATCAAAAGGTGAGGACAGACGAGAGATTTTTGAAGAAGCTGCGGGTATTTCTCGCTACAGATACAGAAAAATTGACGCTGAGAGAAAGCTGAAAAGTACGGAGGACAACCTTTTAAGACTTCGTGATATTGTAACCGAACTTGAAGAAAGAGTCGGTCCTCTTGAAAAGCAGTCTGAAAAAGCTCAAAAATTTCTTGAATATTCCGAAGAAAAAAGAGGTCTTGAAATTGCACTCTGGCTTTTAACTCTTGACCGTTCACAAAATGAATTAAAGGTTCAGGATGAGAAAATTTCAATTGCAAAATCTCAATATGATGATGCAGAAACCGCACTTGAACAAATTCAGACCGAAAGTGAAGAAATTTACATAAGAAACGGTGAGTATTCTTCTAAAATAGAAAATATCAGAACCGAAATCACGGATATTGAATCGCAGATTTCAGAGAAGCGTTCTCTTGTGTCTGTTGCGGAGAATGATATTCTGCATAACAATGAAAATATTGACAGAATAAAAAATGATATTGCACAGTTTGATGTCAATGCGGATGAACTTATAAAAAGAATTGCCGATAAGGAAAAAGAAATTTCGGAACTTGACGCTGATATAATCGCAAAAAAGAAAATGTACAGTGAGCTTTCGGAACAGCTTAACGAAATTAATACGACTTCGGGTAAAAGCAGTGATGTTTTGCAGGAAATTACTGCCGAACTTTCTGTTCTTACTTCAAAGTCGGCTGATGCAAGAGTTACCGAGATGACTGCCGAAAGCACGGTTTCGGAACTTAATTCAAGAATAGAATCTTTAATTTCATCTAATGACGAAAAGAAAACGCAGTCTGAAGAACTTGCCGATATTTCAAAAGATTATGATAATAAAATCTGTGTTGCAGAAGAAAAAATTGAATCGCTGAAAAATACAATAGACGGTTTACAGCTTAAACTGTCTTCAAAAGAAAAGAAAAAAGACGAACTCCGTGAAGAAAGCAACAAACTTATGCTTGATGTCAAGGAGCATATGAGAAAAATTTCATTCCTTGAAAATCTTGAGCGTAATCTTGAGGGCTTTTCAAAGAGCGTAAAAACAGTTGTCAATGCTCAAAGTCACGGCAAGGTTCACGGAATATGCGGTCCTGTTTCACGAGTAATTTCAGTTCCGAAAGAATACGGAGTTGCAATTGAAACTGCTCTCGGTTCGGCTATGCAGAACATTGTAACCGAAACCGATGAGGATGCAAAGCGGGCAATTAGATATCTTAAATCCGTTGACGGCGGTCGTGCAACATTTCTTCCGCTTAACACAATCAAGCCGAGAGAACTCCGTGAAAACGGTCTTGAAGATTGCTACGGATTTGTAGGGGTTGCCGCAAATCTTTGTTCATGCGATAATAAATACAACGGAATCCTCTATTCCTTACTCGGCAAAATTGTGATTGCAGAGGATTTGAACTGTGCAACAACAATTGCTAAGAAATATTCTTACAGATTTAAAATTGTAACTCTTGACGGTCAGGTTGTTAATGCCGGCGGTTCACTCACAGGCGGTTCGCTTAACAGAAACACAGGACTTCTCAGCAGAGCAAATGAGATTGAAACACTTAAAAAGCAGACTGCAGTCCTTGAACAGAAATCAAAAGATGCCGAAAACAGAAGTATTGAAATTTCTCGTGAATATTCGGCGCTTGAGGCTCAGCTTCTCGGTTCAAGAGCAGATCTTTCAAATCTTCGACAAGAGCTTGTAAGACTCGAGGCTGAAAAGAGAGCTTGTGACAATGAACTTGCCAATGCAGGTGCTTCTGTTGAAAATTCAATGAATGAAATTACAAATTGTCGTCGGAGAATTGAAACTCTTGAAAAAGATAAAAATTCCGCAAAGCAGCTCCTTGTTGAACTCAATAAGAAAATCCTTGCTGCCGAAGAAAAGGTAAATGAACTTACGGGCAGCAGAGCAGAGCTTACAAAAAAGCGTGAAGAAATTTCTTTGCAGTTACAGAATCTTCGACTTGAAATTGTTTCTTCGCAAAAGGATATCGACGCTCTTAATTCGGATATTGTTTTTGCAAAATCAACAGGCAATGAAAACCTTGAAAGAAAAGTTGAACTAAATCAAGAGATTGAAAGAATCAAAAGTGTTATTCTTGAAAAGACAGAGCTTATAAATTCTACAAATGCAGAAATTGAAAAGTTGATTGCCAATCAGAATGAACGCTCAAAAGCTATTGAAAAAATCAATGCTGACAGAGAACAGCTTGAAAAACGCAGTGCCGAAATCAGAGCGATTGAGCGTGATAAAACATCAGAGCGTGATACCTCGGGCAGAGAGCTCGCCAGACTTGAAGAGAGAAAAATCAACATTCAGAAGCAGTATGATGATATTATCTCAAAGCTTTGGGAAGAATACGAACTGACAAGACGAGAGGCAGAAGATTGTGCTGTTGAAATTGATGACTCAAAACAGGCGCAGAGGCGACTTAACGAGCTTAAACAAAAAATCAGGTCTTTGGGAAATGTAAATGTATCCGCTATTGAAGAGTACAAAGAAGTTTCCGAAAGATATGAATTTATGAGCGCACAGGTAAATGATGTCGAAAAGTCAAAGAAAGAGATTGAAAAGCTTATTACTGACCTCACAAAGCAGATGAAAGAAGTGTTTGTGGAGAGCTTTGACCAAATTAACAAGAACTTTACCTACACCTTCAAAGAACTTTTCGGCGGCGGTACAGCGTCACTTTCGCTTGCGGATCCGGAAAATATTCTGACAAGCGGAATTGATATTCTTGTTCATCCGCCGGGTAAGATTGTTATAAATCTTGAGGCGTTGTCAGGCGGTGAAAAAGCGCTTGTTGCAATTGCACTTTATTTTGCTATAATGAAAGTAAGACCTGCTCCGTTCTGCGTAATGGACGAGATAGAGGCGGCTCTTGATGATGTAAATGTTTATCGTTTTGCCGCATATCTTCGCAGAATGACAGATAATACACAGTTTATTCTCATTACGCATCGCCGTGGTACAATGGAAGAAGCCGATGTGCTTTACGGTGTTACAATGCAGGATGAGGGCATTTCAAAATTACTCGAACTTCGTTCAACTGAAGTTGCGGAAAAACTCGGTATAGATTCAAAGTAATTATAAGGACAGTGATAATATGGGATTTTTCAAAAAGATTAAAGAGGGACTGAAAAAAACTCGTGATGCGGTTGTAGGTCAGATTGACTCAATGCTCAAATCTTTTACAAAAATTGACGATGAGCTTTTTGAAGAACTTGAAGAATTGCTCGTTATGGGCGATGTAGGTGTTCCGACAGCCGAAAAGATTTGTAAAGAACTCAGGGAAAGAGTAAAAAAGGAAGGTATAAAAGATCCGTCTGAAATTACTTCGCTTCTCAAAGAAATTATTGCCGATATGCTCAGAGGCGGTGAAGAACTTGATCTTGCAACATCTCCGTCAATTATTCTTGTAATCGGAGTGAACGGTGTAGGAAAAACAACTACAATCGGTAAGCTTGCAAATGCACTTTCAAAAGAGGGTAAAAAAGTTATTCTTGCCGCAGCCGATACATTCAGAGCTGCCGCAATTGAACAGCTTGAAATCTGGGCAGACAGAAGCAAGTGCGAAATTATTAAGCAGAAAGAAGGCAGTGATCCTGCTGCTGTAATTTATGATGCAATTTCAGCCGCAAAGGCAAGACATGCAGATGTAATAATCTGTGATACTGCGGGCAGACTTCATAACAAAAAGCACCTTATGGATGAGCTTGCAAAAATCAACCGTGTAATTGACCGTGAGCTTCCGGATGCGTCAAAAGAAAAGCTTCTTGTTCTTGATGCGACAACAGGTCAGAATGCGGTTAATCAGGCTGAGCAGTTCAGACAGGCAACCGGAATTACGGGCATTGTTCTTACAAAGCTTGACGGCACTGCAAAAGGCGGTGTGGTTCTTGCAATTAAGGACGGTCTTGGAATCCCTGTTAAATATATCGGTGTAGGCGAGCAAATTGACGATTTACAGCCGTTTAATCCGGATGCTTTTGCAGACGCACTTTTCAGCATTAAGGAATGATGAATATGAAGTTTATAATTGCGAGCAATAATAAAAAGAAACTTGTCGAACTTGAAAGAATACTTAATCCTCTCGGAATCAATGCGGTTACTCCGAAAGAAGAGGGAATAACTCTTGATGATGTAGAGGAGAACGGAACTACTTTTGCCGAAAACGCTTTTCTCAAAGCTAATGCGGCTTATTTAAAAACGGGACTTCCGGCTGTTGCCGATGATTCGGGTTTGTGTGTTGACGCTCTTGACGGCAGACCCGGCGTTTACACGGCTCGCTATGGCGGTGAAGGCTTGACAGATGAAGAAAGATACATTAAACTTCTTGATGAGATGAAAAATGTCGATGATGACAAGCGTTCTGCTCACTTCACTTCTTCAATCTGTTGCATTCTTCCCGACGGTTCAAAGATAACAGCCGAAGGTATTTGTGAAGGTAAAATTGGTTATGAGCCAATAGGCAAAGACGGATTTGGCTATGATCCGATTTTTATGTTTGGCGACAAGAGTTTTGCAGAGCTTTCAGCCGAAGAAAAGGATGCCGTAAGTCATCGAGGAAAGGCTTTGACAGAACTTAAAGCTAAACTTGAAAACTATTTCAAAAACAACTGATTTGAAAGGAATTAATATATGTTGAACAGCAAACAGAGAGCATTTCTCAGAGGACTTGCAAATCGTATTGATACAATTCTTATTGTTGGTAAGGGTGAAATTACGGATAATATCATCAAACAGGCAGACGATGCTCTTACGGCAAGAGAAATTATAAAAGGTAAGGTTCTTGAAAACAGTGCATATTCATCAAGAGAAGCTGCCGAAGCTATCGCAGAAAAATGTTCTGCGGATGTTGTTCAGGTAATCGGTTCAAAATTTGTACTTTACAGAAGAAATGATGATGAGCCTGTTATCGAGCTTCCAAAGGCAAAGAAGTAATTATGAAAACAGGTATTTTCGGCGGAACTTTTAATCCTGTTCACAAAGGACACATAATGCTTGCCGAGTATTGTATGGACAGCGTTGGACTTGATCGTATTATTATGATACCTACGGCTGTTCCGCCGCACAAAATAAGCAAGAATCTTGCAAACGAAAACGATCGCCTTAATATGTGTGAACTTGCGTGCAAGGGAAAGAAAAACTTTTCTGTGTCCGATATCGAAATTAAAAGACAGGGAAAAAGCTACACCTACGAAACTGTTACACAGCTAAAAGAAATTTATCCTGATGATCACTTATATACAATAATGGGTGCGGATATGTTTCTGACTTTGGATAGGTGGAAAAATCCCAAAATTATATTTGAAAAATCGTCAATAATAACAATTCCCCGTGATGATGAAAATAAGTCTGAACTTGAAAAATTCTACAAGAATGTTCTGAAACCTATGGGAGCAGATGCAGTTATTCTGCCAAATCCCGTAATAAGCGTATCGTCAACATTCATAAGGGATAACCTTGATGAATTTGATTTGATAAGCGGTATGCTTGATAAAAGTGTTTACGATTATATTATAAAAAATAATTTATATCGGAAGTGAGTGCTTTGAATATCTCTGATTACAAAAAAATAATCCGTGAAAGAATGGGCGATTACAGATTTAGTCACAGTGTAAATGTTGCGAAAGAGGCTAAAAAGCTTGCAAAACATTATGGCGCTGATGAAAATAAGGCTGAGATTGCCGGTATTTTGCATGATATAACCAAAGAAATGCCAAAGGAACAGCAGTTGCAAATTATTATCGACAGTGGTATAATTTTAGACAATGTTCAACTTCATGCACCAAAGCTTTGGCACGGAATGAGCGGAAGCATTGTTGTCCGTGATGAGCTTGGCATTGACGATGAAGATATACTCAACGCAATAAGGTATCACACAACAGGACGAGCGGGAATGAGTCTTTTGGAAAAAGTTATTTTTACCGCTGATTTTACTTCCGAGGAGCGTACATACAGCGGTGTGGCAACAATGAGAAAGAAATCTAAAAAGAGCCTTGAGGAGGCTATGCTTTACGGCTATCAGTTTACATTCAAGGATCTTTCTAAAAGACAGCTTGCGATTCATCCCGATGAAGTTGCCTGCTATAATGAAATTGTTCTGCAAATATCCCAAACGAAAGGAAAAAACAAATGAGTTCTTACGATGAAGCAATACTTGCAGCAAAAGCCCTGAGTTCAAAAAAGGGACTTGATATTCAGATTATAAAAATTGCCGATGTTTCTGTTCTTGCCGATTATATGGTAATTGCAACAGGTACAAGCTCAACCCATGTCAAGGCGCTTGCCGATGAGGTTGAATACAAGCTTGATCAGGCAGGAATTTCGGTAAGTCATATAGAAGGTTACAGATCAAATTCATGGATTCTTCTTGACTACATTGATGTTATTGTCAATGTGTTTGATGATGAGGCCCGTGATTTTTATGACCTTGAAAGACTTTGGCAGGACGGCGAAAGCGTTGACCTGACAGGTATCGTTGATTAATTGCAGGAGGGGTTACTTTGAAATACAATCATAAAGCCGTAGAAGAGAAATGGCAAAAAATCTGGGAAGATAAGGGTGTGTTCCATGCAAGTGATGACACAGAAAAAGAAAAGTTTTATGCTCTTATCGAGTTCCCGTATCCGTCGGGACAGGGCCTTCATGTAGGTCATCCCCGTCCGTACACAGCACTTGATACAGTTGCAAGAAAACGCAGACTTGAGGGTTACAATGTTCTTTATCCTATCGGTTGGGATGCTTTCGGTCTTCCTACCGAGAACTATGCAATCAAGAATCACATTCACCCTGAAATTGTAACAAAGAAGAATATTGCCCGTTTTAAAAAGCAGATTCAGTCACTCGGCATTTCTTTTGACTGGAGCAGAGAAATCAATACAACAGATCCCGAATACTACAAGTGGACACAGTGGATTTTCATTCAGCTCTATAAGCACGGTCTTGCTTATAAAAAAGAGATGAATGTAAACTGGTGTACTTCGTGCAAATGCGTTCTTGCAAACGAAGAAGTTGTAAACGGCGTTTGCGAGCGTTGCGGAAGTGAAGTCGTTCACAAGGTTAAGTCACAGTGGATGCTTAAAATTACAGAATATGCAGACAGACTTATCAATGACCTTGACCTTGTAAATTATCCTGACAGAGTAAAAGCACAGCAGAAGAACTGGATCGGCAGAAGTAAGGGTGCGGAGGTTGATTTTACAACTACAACAGGCGACACACTTACAATTTATACAACTCGTGCCGATACACTTTACGGTGCTACATACATGGTAATTTCTCCTGAACACCCAATGATTGAAAAGTGGGCCGACAAGATTTCTAATATGGACGAAATTAAGAAATATCAGGAGGCTGCCGCTCGTAAGTCTGACTTTGAAAGAACAGAGGTAGCTAAAGAAAAGACAGGCGTCAGAATTGACGGTGTTAACGCTATAAACCCTGTAAACAATAAGGAAATCCCGATTTTTATTTCTGACTATGTTCTTGTATCATACGGTACAGGTGCTATTATGGCTGTTCCTGCTCACGATACCCGTGACTGGGAATTTGCAAAAAAATTCGACCTTCCTATTATTGAAGTTGTTAAAGGCGGCAATGTTCAGGAAGAGGCTTACACAGATTGTGCCAAGGGTATTATGGTTAACTCGGGCATGCTTGACGGCCTTACTGTTGATGAAGCAAAGAAGAAAATTATTGACTGGCTCACAAGTGAGGGTAAGGGTCATTCAAAGGTTAACTACAAACTCCGTGACTGGGTATTCTCCCGTCAGCGTTATTGGGGCGAGCCTATTCCGATGGTATATTGTGAGAAGTGCGGCTATGTTCCGATTGATGAAAAAGACCTTCCGCTCAGACTGCCTATGGTTGAGTCATATGAACCGACTGATAACGGAGAATCACCGCTTGCCAAGATGACAGACTGGATTAACACAACCTGTCCTTGCTGCGGCGGTAAGGCTAAGAGAGAAACCGATACAATGCCTCAGTGGGCAGGTTCATCATGGTACTATCTCAGATATATGGATCCGCACAATAAAAATGCCATTGCATCAAAAGAGGCTCTTAACTACTGGTCACCTGTTGATTGGTACAACGGCGGTATGGAGCATACAACTCTCCACCTTCTTTACAGCCGTTTCTGGCATAAGTTCCTCTATGATATCGGTGTTGTTCCTACTCCGGAACCATACGCTAAGCGTACTTCACACGGTATGATTCTCGGTGAAAACGGCGAGAAGATGAGTAAATCAAGAGGCAATGTCGTAAATCCCGATGAAATCGTTGACGAATACGGTGCAGATACAATGCGTTTATATGAAATGTTCATTGGTGACTTTGAAAAGGCTGCTCCGTGGAGTAAGGCAAGCATCAGAGGCTGTCGCAGATTCGTTGAGCGTTACTGGAATCTTCAGAGTGTTCTCATTGACGGTGATAAAATCCGACCTGAGCTTGAAAGTGCATTTAACAAGGCAATTAAAAAGGTTGGCGAGGATATTGAAAATATAAAGTTCAATACTGCTATCGCAACTCTTATGGCTTTAATCAACGATATTTCAAATGTAAAGTCAATTAATAAGGAAGAACTCAGAATTTTCTCAATTCTCCTTAATCCGTTTGCTCCTCATGTTACGGAAGAAGTTTACGAGGCTTGTAAGCTTGGTAACGGTATTCTTGCCGAAGCCGAGTGGCCTGAATATGACGAGTCAAAATGCGTTGACGAAAGTGTAGAAATTGTTGTTCAGGTAAACGGCAAAATTAAAGCTAAGCTTAACATTCCTGTTGATGCAGACAAGGATGCTGTTCTTGATCTTGCAAAGAATGATGAGAATGTCAAAAAGGCTATTGACGGAATGAAAATTATTAAAGAAATTGTTGTTCCGAAGAAACTTGTAAACCTTGTTGTTAAGCCATAATTCAACTTTTAAAATTAATTTAACCTAAATTTCTACAATGCTATTGACATTATTCGAGTTATAATGTATAATAACATTTGCAATTATATGCAAATTACCCATGCCCGGTGGCAGATGGGAGGGAAGATAGATGGCAGAGATTAGACTTAAAGAGAATGAATCCCTTGAAAGTGCTTTAAGAAGATTCAAAAAGCAGTGTGCCAGAGCTGGCGTTATTGCTGAGGTTCGCAAAAGAGAAGCTTATGAAAAGCCCTCTGTAAAGCGTAAGAAAAAATCCGAAGCAGCTCGCAAACGCAAATACAGGTAATCAAACAGGCGGACAGAGCATTCTGTCCGCTTTTTGTTTTATCTTCATATTTCTTTGAAAAAAGGTGACACTATGAAAAAGATTCTTGTTATACTCGGACCTAACCTCAATATGGTAGGCGTCCGTGAAAAGGGAATATACGGAGAAGAAACTGCCTCCGATATTGAAAAGCAGATTATTTCATATGCAGAAAGTAGCGGCTTTTCTGCCGAAGTTTTTCAGTCAAATCACGAGGGAGATCTTATCGATAAAATTCATTCGGCAAAGGGTAACTTTGACGGTGTTGTAATTAACGCAGGCGCTCTCACACATTACAGCTATGCTTTAAGAGATGCCATTGCTTGTGTAAAGATTCCTTTTGTAGAGGTTCATATGTCTAATATTCACGCAAGAGAAGAGTTCAGACATACATCTGTAATCGCACCTGTTTGTGTCGGTCAGATTGCAGGTTTCGGCAAAAACAGTTACTTTCTCGCAATCAATGCATTAAAGGACTTGATGTAATGCAAAACTTTTTATTTGAGCAAAGACTTGAAAATTTAAAGACTGTTCTTGACAGTAACAGTCAGGCTGTTTTGTTGACTAATGAGAAGAATATCGGCTATTTTTGCGGATTCTTTCACAGCGAAGGTTATTTGCTTGTGACTGAAAATGAAACTGTCCTTTTTGTTGATTTCAGATATTATGAGGCTGCTTTAAAAAAATCAAGAGGATGCAGGGTTGTTTGCTTTACTAAGTTGTTTAAAGACCTTATAAGCGAATTGAAGAACAAGTCTGTTGTGAATGTATTTTTTGAGGCATCCGATATTACGGTTGAAAAATATAATAGTTTTAAAAAGGCTTTTTCGGAAAATAATATTGAGTGCGTTTGTGACGGCAGTCTTGATCATAAGATCGAAGAAATCAGATGTATCAAGGATGAATCAGAAATTAAAAAAATAGCTAAAGCACAGGAGATAACCGAAAAGTCATATCTTGAAGTGTTGAATTACCTAAAACCCGGTGTCAGTGAACGCAGGGTTGCACTTGAGCTTGAACATCTAATAAAGCTTAACGGCGGTGAAGGTGTTTCATTTGATCTCATCACGATTACAGGCAAAAAGACTTCATTGCCTCACGGAGTTCCGTCAGATGATATTGTCAGTGAGGGAGATTTCTTTACTTTTGATATCGGCTCAATTTTTGACGGCTATCATAGCGATACTACGCGTACGGTAGCAATCAAGTCGGCTGATGAAGAAATGAAAAAGGTTTATGACATCGTATTAAAAGCTCAGCTTGCTGTACTTGACAGCGTAAAACCCGGAGCAAAATGTTCTGATGTCGATAAAATTGCAAGAGATATAATCTCGGAAAACGGTTACGGAAAATATTTCGGTCATGCAACCGGTCACGGTGTAGGACTTGATATCCACGAATCTCCCGTTGTATCTCCGAGAAGTGAAACAATGCTGAAAAAAGGTATGATAATAACCGATGAACCGGGAATATATCTGCCGGGTAAATTCGGTGTTCGCATTGAAGATATGCTTTGCGTGACTGATACAGGGTACAAAAACTTTGTTTCACTCCCCAAAGAACTCATTATTGTGTAATAAAAGTCTTGCATTTTTTGTCATTGTTATGTATAATGTAAATTGTTATATTACGGCATACATTACCGTATTTCCGTATGAAAGATAATTAGGAGGTATTACTAATGATATCAGCAGGTGATTTCAGAAACGGCGTTACATTTGAAATGGACGGTCAGGTTGTATCAATCATTGAATTCCAGCATGTAAAGCCCGGTAAGGGTGCTGCATTTGTAAGAACTAAAATCAGAAATGTTATTACAGGCGCAGTAGTTGAAAAAACTTTCAACCCGAACGATAAGTATCCCACAGCTTTCATTGACAGAAAGGATATGGAATACAGCTATTCAGACGGCGATCTTTACTACTTCATGGATACAGAAACATGGGAGCAGATTCCGATTAACAAGAGCGTTCTCGGCGACAACTTTAAGTTTGTTAAGGAAAATATGGTGTGCAAGGTTCTTTCTTACAAGGGCAATGTATTCGGTATTGAGCCTCCGAACTTTGTTGAACTTAAGGTTACAAAGACAGATCCCGGCTTTAAGGGTGACACAGCAACCAACGCTACAAAGCCTGCAACTCTTGAAACAGGTGCTGAAATTAAAGTTCCTCTCTTTATTGATGAGGGCGAAGTTATTCAGATCGACACAAGAACAGGCGAATATATGGGCAGAGCATAATTTCTGCGGGAGAATCAGTTATGAATCTTACTGAAAAAATTTCTTACATTCGCGGCCTTTGCGACGGTTTGGAGCTTGATGAGTCAAAACCTGAAGTAAAGGTTCTTAATGCAATCGTTGATCTTCTTGATGATATGGCTTTTGAAGTATCTGACATGGAAGAACTTTACGATGAGTTAAGCGCTCAGGTTGACGAAATTGATCAGGATCTTGCTGATGTTGAGTCTGATGTTTACGATGACGAGGACTATGACATTGAAGATTATGACGATGAAGATGACGATTACGATTTTGATGATGAAGAGAATCCTTTTTATGAGGTAACTTGTGATTCATGCGGTCAGAAGCTTAATGTTTCCGAAGATGTCCTTCTTGAAGGCGAAATCGAGTGTCCTAACTGCGGTGAGAACCTTGAGTTTGATTTTTCAGAGCTTTTCAGCAATGAGGAAGATGACGAGTGTGATGCCGATTGTGCATCATGCGGCGGTTGTTCGGACGCAGAAGAATAATTAACAAAACAAACACCCTTCGTATAGTATATACGAGGGGTGTTTTTATGTTGTACAGAAAAAGGTGTAAAAGAAAATTTGTTCTTTTAAAGAAAATACTTCTTTCTGTGGTTTTACTGATTATCGGTGTTACTGTTTTCTGCGAGGTGCATTTGTCAGATTTCAGACCGGAGTACATAAGAATTCAGGCTGAAATATTGTCTGTAAATTCTGTCTGCGATGCAGTGAATAATACACTTGACAAGCTTAATTATTCTTACAGTGATATTGCAAAGATTAATTGTGATAAAAACGGAAATGTGCAGTCCATCGAAACGGATTCATTCAAAATCAACAGAATTAAAGCCGACATCACGAAAGCCGTACAAAAGGAAATAGCTAAGGTATATGACAATGAAATTGAAATACCTCTCGGTTCATTTACGAATATTTCAATACTCTCAAATGTCGGACCTTGCATTCCCGTAAATTTCAATCTTACAGGAAGCTTTTCCTCGGAAGTTATAAGTACATTTGAACAAGCGGGAATAAATCAGACAATCCACCATATAAAGCTTTTGCTCACCTCAAAAATAATGACAACCTCGCTTGATTATTCAGGCAAAATAACATTTACTACCGATTTTGAAATTGCACAATCCGTAATAGTGGGTAATATACCGTCCGGATACGGTTCTCTGTTTCAAACTTATAAGAAGTAAATTTTGAAAAACCTGTGAAAAACATTGAAAAACCGTATATCTTGTGTTATAATCTAACAGTTAATACAATGGGTTAGGAGGCATTTCTTTGCCTGACAGTCAGAAAATTTCCGAAAAACAATCGGAGTATATGAATTTAATAGCTGAAATTATGGATATCCGCAAAAGAGGAGAGAAGCCTGTTGCGTATATCAGAACATACGGCTGCCAGCAGAATGTGGCTGATAGTGAAAAAATTAAGGGTATGCTTGAACAGTCGGGATTTGAGTTTGCAGATGAACCGGACAATGCGGATTTCATACTTTTCAATACCTGTGCCGTAAGAGAACATGCTGAGGACAGAGTGTTCGGCAATGTAGGTGCATTAAAAAATCTAAAGCGAAAGCATCCGCAGATTCTTATTGCTTTGTGCGGTTGTATGATGGAGCAGGAGCATGTTGCCAATAAAATTTACAAGAGCTTTCCTTTTGTAGGACTTGTGTTTGGTACTCATTCATTGCACCATTTTCCTGAGCTTATGTATAACGCTCTTCTTGACGGCAAAAGAGTGTTTGAAAGAGGTAATGACGATAATCAGCTTTATGAGGGATTTCCTGTTAAGCGTGACGGCACTTTCAAGGGTTGGTTACCGATTATGTACGGTTGCAACAACTTCTGTACATATTGCATTGTGCCTTATGTAAGAGGCAGAGAACGCAGTCGTGAAAAGAATATTATTGTTTCTGAGGCTAAAAATATGATTGAGTCGGGTTATAAAGACATTACCCTTCTCGGTCAGAATGTAAATTCCTACGGAAAAGGTCTTTCCGAGAAAGTAAACTTTTCACAGCTTTTGCGTGAGGTTGATTCAATTGACGGAGATTATTGGCTTCGCTTTATGACATCTCACCCTAAGGATTGTTCAAAGGAACTTATTGACACAATTGCATCGGGTACTCATATAAGCAAGCATCTTCATCTTCCGTTCCAATGCGGTTCGGACAGAGTGCTTAAAGCAATGAACCGTCACTATGACCGCAGAAAGTATCTTGAAATAATCAATTATGCTAAAGAGAAAATTGACGGTCTTTCACTTACAAGTGATATCATTGTAGGTTTTCCGGGTGAAACATATGAAGATTTCAAAGAAACTTTATCGCTTATCCGTGAGGTTGAGTTTACATCACTCTTTACCTTCATTTTCTCACCGAGAGTGGGTACTCCTGCGGCTAAAATGGACGATCCGATTTCCGCTGAAGAAAAATCAAAATGGTTCCGTGAACTTCTTGATGTTCAGGAAGAAATTGCGGCAAAGCGTTGTTCTTCAATGGTTGGCAAAACCGAAAAGGTACTTATTGAAGGTGAAAACGATAAGAACGGTGAATTGTGCGGTCGTACAAGCGGTAACATAATAGTTGAGCTTGAAGGATCAAAGGACTGTATCGGAACATTCAGAAATGTAAAAATAACAAAGGCTCGCAACTGGATATTAAAGGGTGAGCTTGTAAAATAATCGGAGGTTAAAACTATGGATATCATTGAGAAAGCAAGAGAACTCGGAAGACTCATTCAGGAAGAAGACTCATATAAAAAATTGCAGGACGCTCAGAAGAATGCAGATGCAGATATGGAGCTTCAGCGTCTTATCGGTGAATTCAATCTTAAAAGAATGTCAATAAACAATGAAGCATCAAAAAAAGAGAGAGATCAGGAAAAGCTTTCTAAGCTTAATACCGAGATGAGAGAGGCATATTCTCAGATTATGTCAAACGAGAATATGATTGCCTACAATGATGCAAAGGCTGCTTTTGATGTTGTTGCAAACAGAGTTCTCGCAATTGTTCAGCAGTCTGCTGAGGGTGCAGATCCCGAAACTGCTGATTACAGCCAGTCATCATGCTCAGGCAGCTGTGCTACATGCGGCGGTTGCGGCTGATAAACGGTTCTAAATTTTGTTAAGGAAGTGAAACAAATGGCGGAGTTATCTCCAATGATGCAACAGTATTTCAAAATTAAAGAAGAAAACAAAGACAGCATTTTGTTCTTCCGACTTGGAGATTTCTACGAAATGTTTTACGATGATGCAAAGCTTGCATCAAAGGAACTTGAACTTACTCTTACAGGAAGGGATTGCGGACAGGCCGAGCGTGCTCCCATGTGCGGAGTTCCGTTTCACAGCTGTGAGGGTTACATTGCAAGACTTGTTGCAAAGGGCTATAAGGTTGCAATTTGCGAACAGACGGAAGATCCTGCAAAGGCAAAAGGTCTTGTAAAGCGTGATATTATTCGAGTAATTACTCCCGGTACCGTAATGGAATCGAGTATGCTTGATGAGAGCAAAAACAACTACATTTGCTGTATGTATTCTAAAAATAAAACTATAGGACTTTGTTTTTGCGATATTTCCACAGGAGAATTATACGCTACGGAAATCAGGGGTCATGACAGCTATAATGTCCTTACCAATCAGCTTACAAGCTATAATCCCCGTGAAATTCTTATTGGCGGTGACATTGTAAAGCTGAAAGAGCTGCCGAAGTTCATTAAAGCGAAACTTTCGGCGGGAGTTGAAATGCTCGAAGATGAAAAATTTGACGAGTCGGTATGTACTGATGTTGTAAAATCACAGTTTGCGGATGAATACAGTACCGTATCTGACAAATCTGTTGTTGTATGCGTTCTCGGTGCGTTGCTTTCATATCTTCGTGATACTCAGAAAACGGGACTTGAAAGAATAAATCACATTGAGTTCTACAAAGAAAATCAATATATGAGCCTTGATTACAATACACAGCGTAATCTTGAGCTCACACAAACAATGCTGACAAAGGATAAAAAAGGTTCACTTTTGTGGGTGCTTGACAAGACAAAAACCGCAATGGGCAAACGCCTTATGCGTTCATGGCTTGAACATCCTTTACTCAATATAACTTCAATCAACAACCGTCAGAGTGCAATTGAAGAGCTTGTAAACGATAATATGCTCCGTATGGATGTTACAGACACACTCTCGGGTATATTTGACATTGAAAGACTTATGACAAGAATCGTTTACGGTTCTGCAAATGCAAGAGATTTGCGTTCACTCTGCGGAGCAATTCAGAATCTTCCGCAGATTTCGGATTTGCTCGTTGATTGTAAATCGGTTTATCTTAAATATATTTATAAAAGTATTGATAAGCTTGAGGACATTCATTCTCTTATTGATTCTGCAATCGTTGAAGAACCTCCGTTTACAGTCCGTGAGGGCGGTATGATTAAGAGAGGTTATAACGAAGAACTTGATTCCGTGACAGGTGATATGAATGACTCAAAGGGAATTCTTGCCCGTATTGAGGCTGAACAGCGTGATATAACGGGAATTCCTAAGCTTAAAGTCGGTTATAACAGGGTATTCGGATATTATATTGAAGTATCAAATTCGTATAAATCCATGGTACCCGAAACATACATAAGAAAGCAGACACTCACCAATTGTGAAAGATATATTACTCAGGATTTGAAAGATGTAGAGGGCAGAATCCTCGGTGCAAAAGACAGATCGGTTGCACTTGAATACAACCTCTTTGATGATGTCAGAAAGACGGTTTCGGATAATCTTGAAAGAATTCAGAAAACCGCAAAAGCCATTGCTAATCTTGATGTTATTACATCACTTGCAAATGTTGCGGCTGACAACAGATACATAAGACCTGATGTAAACCTTTCAACCGCTATAAGAATTAAAGATTCGAGACATCCGGTTGTTGAGGCTCTATTAAAGGATGCACCGTTTGTTCCGAATGATGTCAGCCTTGATTCTGCCAATGACAGAGTAGCAATTATTACAGGTCCCAATATGGCGGGTAAGTCAACCTATATGCGACAGATTGCCATTATTGTTCTTATGGCGCAGATAGGCAGTTTTGTTCCGGCGTCTTCTGCCGAAATCGGAATTGTAGACAGCATCTTTACTCGTGTAGGTGCGTCTGATGATCTTGCATCCGGACAGTCAACCTTTATGGTTGAGATGAGCGAGGTTGCCAATATTATTAAAAATGCAACTTCAAAAAGCTTACTTATTCTTGACGAAATCGGCAGAGGTACTTCGACCTTTGACGGTATGAGCATCGCAAGGGCTGTACTTGAATTTTGTGCCGACAGAAAAAAACTCGGTGCAAAAACACTTTTTGCAACTCATTATCACGAACTCACGGTTATGGAACAACTCCTTGACGGTGTAAAAAACTATAACATAGCAGTTAAAAAGCGTGGCGATGACATTACTTTTCTGCGAAGAATTATTCCCGGCGGAGCAGATGACAGCTACGGTATTGAGGTTGCAAAGCTTGCAGGCATTCCGCAGTCTGTAATTTCAAGAGCAAAGGAAATTTTAAAAGACCTTGAACACGGTAAATATAAAAAAGAGAATGCCAATATTCAAAAGCAGGATAATTCAGACGATATGCAGCTTTCACTTATCGGTTCGGCTGAAAGTCCCGTGATTGAAAAGCTGAAAGATACAGATATAAATACTCTTACTCCGATTGAAGCAATGAACTTGCTTTACGAACTCAAGGGTATGATTTAATATTAGGAGGTGACACAAATGGGTGTAATCAATGTACTTGATAAGCATGTTGCAGAACTTATCGCTGCGGGTGAGGTTGTTGAAAGACCGGCATCGGTTATAAAGGAGCTTGTAGAAAATTCAATTGACGCAGGCGCAAAAAATATCACCGTTGAGATAAAAAACGGCGGTACAACATTCATGCGTGTTGCCGATGACGGTTGCGGTATTTACCGTGACGATATCAAAGTTGCGTTTTTAAGACACGCAACCAGTAAAGTTAAGGTCGAATCTGACCTGGACAGTATTTCTACACTTGGATTCAGAGGAGAGGCTCTTGCGTCAATTTGTGCAGTGTCACGACTTCAACTTATTACGAGGAATGTAAACGAGGAAATCGGAACTTCATATGAAATTGACGGCGGTGAAGAACAGAGCTTTGATGATGCAGGTTGTCCTGTCGGCACAACATTTGTTATCAGAGATTTGTTCTACAACATTCCTGCCCGTGCAAAATTTTTGAAAAAAGATGTTTCGGAGGGTAACGCAGTTTCAAATATAATCGACAAAACTGCTTTGTCACATCCCGAAATTGCATTTACATACATTAAAGACGGAAAGCAGGTTCTTCGTACATTCGGCGACGGAAAACTTATTTCTGCAATATATTCGGTTTTTGGAAAAGATTTTGCGAAAGGACTTATTCCTGTTGATTATCAGCTTGATGCAATAAAGGTTTACGGCTATATTTCAAAGCCCGAACACTCAAGACCAAATCGTAATATGCAGAATTTTTTCATCAACGGGAGGTACATCAAAACCAGAACGGCTATGGTTGCACTTGAGGAGGCTTTTAAGGGCTCAATTATGGTCGGAAAATTTCCGTCGTGTGTCCTTAATATCGAATTGCCGTGTGAAATTATTGATGTCAATGTTCATCCTTCAAAGCTTGAGGTTAGATTTATAAATGAAAGACCTGTTTTTGATGCGATTTATCATGCGGTAAAATCTTCACTTATGAAGTATGACAGCCGTAAAAAAGCATCATTTAAAAAGGAAACGGCTTTTAATGAGGTGCAAAATAAATTTAATCCGTTTAACAATGCACCTGCCATTCTGAATAAGCCTGTTGTGCAAAGTTCTAAAAATGATTTTGTACAAAAACAGTATGCCAAACCGATACCTGACAATCCCAAAACAGAGGTTACAAAACCTGTTGCTACATCCGGAAAATCCGATGATTTTAATCCGTTTTCGGATGTCGCATTTAATGATAATAAGAAGATTGGCGAGGCAGCTATTCGTTCTGTTACAAAGTCCATTGATGATACAAAAGTTGCGGATATATCCAATCCGTTTGATATTTTCAGCAAACAGGCGATAAATAAGGCAAAAGAGGAAGAAAAGTTAAAATCAACTTTCAAGCCTGAAATTGTTCAGCCAACTTCGCTTGTCGAAGATGAAAAAAACAATACAGAAAGTATTACCGATAAAGATCTGATTGTAAGCCCTAAAGAGGTTAATGTAATTGTTTCGGAAGAATCTATTGAGAAATCAAAAGAGCCTGTTCTTGTAAACGATAATCAGACGAGCATCAAATATATCGGAGAGGCTTTCGATACATATATCATAGCAGAAAAAAACAATAAAGATATTCTTTTGATAGACAAACATGCCGCCCATGAGAGAATTATTTATGAAAAACTCAAAGCCGAAAAGGCTGCTGATTACAGGCAGATTTTACTTGCTCCTGTTACAGTCACTCTCGGAAAAATCGAGTATGATGCGGCAATTAATAATCTTGATATGTTTTCCGATTGCGGCTTTGAAGTTGAAGATTTCGGTAACAGTACGGTTATTGTAAGAAGTTCTCCGCAGTATATTCCGGCTGTTGAAATTGAAGATTGCATTACCGAGATGTCGGGCTACATTTCTCAGGGTAAAACCGATATCTTTACCGAAAAAATGGATTGGTTTTACAGCAATGTTGCTTGCCGTTCAGCTATAAAGGCAGGCAATAAAAGTACGCCTGAGGAGCTTATAGGGATTGTAAAACACCTTGAAGAACATCCTGAAATAAAGTATTGTCCCCACGGCAGACCGATTTGCATTGTTCTTACAAAGGGTGAAATTGAAAAACAATTTGGCAGGGTGTGATTTTTTGGGAAAATCTATTAATACGGTTTCAATTGTCGGTCCTACCGCATCAGGCAAAACAAAACTTTCGGTTGAACTTGCAAAGCATTTTAACGGTGAAATCGTATCTGCCGATTCCATGCAGATATACAAGGGAATGCAGATTGCAACAGCCAAACCTACCAAAGAAGAGATGGACGGAATTCCTCATTATATGATGGACTTTCTTCCGCCTGATAAAACCTATTCGGTTGCGTCATATGTAACTGATGCTTCAAAATGTATAGCAGATATCCATTCAAGAGGCAAATTACCGTTTATCGTCGGCGGAACAGGTCTTTATGTTGATTCACTTCTGAACAATGTTTCTTTCAGTGATGATAAACGGGATGAAGAATATTGTTTAGAACTTCGCAAGATTGCCGAAGAACATGGAACAGACAGGTTGCTTGAAATGCTTGCAAAATTCGATCCGGAATCGGCTGAAAGACTTCGTGAAAGCAGAAATCTTAAAAGAATAATCCGTGCCATTGAATTTTACAAAACAACAGGAAAAACTATCACACAACAAATTGAAGAATCACATAAAATTCCGTCTCCGTATATAACTGTAAAAATCGGTCTTAATTGCCGTGACAGACAGGTGCTTTATGACAGAATAAACAAGCGTGTAGATATTATGCTTGAAGAAGGTTTGCTTGAGGAGGCTAAACGGGTTATTAATTCCGACCTGAGCTATACATCAATAAAGGCGATAGGATACAAGGAATTGATTCCTTATTTTAAAGAAAATAAAAACCTGAATGATTGTGTTGAAAAATTGAAAATGGAAACCCGCAGATATGCAAAAAGACAAATTACTTGGTTTAAGCGGGATTCGGAGATTAATTGGATTTATATTGATGAATATAATTCATTTGAAGAAATATACAGTTATGCAAAGGCTGTAATCGAAAGAGGCTTACTTTATGGATAAATTGCTTTTCAGACGAATTTTGATGATTGCGTTATCAGTTCTTGCAGTTGTTTATGCCGCCTATCTTCTGATAAGTACAAATTTTAAAATGTATCCGACTGAAAATGCTGTTCAAACAACAGTCACGGATAAAATTTATTCAAACGGATTTATTATCCGTGATGAAAATATGATTCAGAATAATACTTCAGGTGTGCTTTCATATACAGTGCATGACGGTGACGAGGTAAAAGCCGGCGGTGAAATTGCAAAATCATATGCAAATGATGATGACGCAGCTTCACAGTCAAAAATCAGCGCATTACAGGAACAGCTTTCCGATTTGCAGACACTTCAAAAAACAAGCACGGCCGGCAACATAGGTATTGATACTATCAACAACAATATAAATAATAATATCATTTCACAAATTCGCAGTATCAATGACGGCGATTTGGCAAATATTGATAATGTCACAAATAATCTGCTTTATTCAATAAACCAAAGACAGATTTACACAGGCAAAGCCACTAACTTTAATGACAGAATTTCAGAACTCCAGGCTGAAATAGCCACTCTTGAAGGCAAAACAGGGAAATCAACAGGTAATATTACGACTGAAAAATCAGGTTGTTTTCTCTCGCATTGTGACGGATATGAAAATGCACTTGATTACAATAATCTTGATCGTCTGACGCTTTCTGACCTTGATAATGTAAAGCAGACAAAAGTGTCCGACAATATTGCAGGCAAGGTTGTAACCGGATTGAAATGGTATGTTGCCTGTAAGGTTACGGCTGATGAGGCAACAAGACTTTCTTTGTGGGACGGTTCCGCTACGGTGCTGTTCTCTGACGCATCGTCTGAAAGCATTCCTGCCACTATCAAGAGGATTTATCAGGAATCAAAAGACAGCGACGCCCTTCTTATTCTTGAGTGTGACTATATGAATTCCGACCTTGCTCAGGCAAGACAGGAACCGATTGAAATAGGTCTTGGTTCATACACTGGCTTGAGAATCAGCAAAAAGGCTATTCATGATGACTATGTAACAAAGACAACCTATGATGACAATGACAATAAACATACCGAACAGGTTAAGGTTCAGGGTGTATATGTGCTTCACGGAAGTGAAGTGAGATTCAAACAGATATCTATTCTGTATGCCGACGATGATTATGTTATTTGCGATCCGGAGCCGGACAGCAAAGACCTTGTTGACGGCACAACAGTTGAGTTATATGATCAGGTAATTCTTGAAGGAGATGATTTGTATGACGGAAAAGTTGTTAACTGACGTTGAATACAATTACAAATTTATTGATGAGCGAATAGCCGAGGCTGCCGAAAAGTCCGGAAGAAAGCGTGAGGATATTACATTTCTTGCTGCAACAAAAATGGTTGAACCTGAGGTTATTAACCACGCAATTTCACTCGGACTTGACCACATAGGTGAAAACAAGGTTCAGGAGCTTTTGTCAAAGTATGATAAGTATAACCTTGACAACTGTTCTCTTCAGTTTATCGGTCACTTGCAGACAAACAAGGTAAGACAGATTATCGATAAGGTTGATCTTATCCAGTCTGTCGATTCAATAAAGCTTGCATCGGAAATTTCTAAACAGGCTTTAAAAATCAATAAAAACTGTGATGTTCTTGTTGAGGTAAATATCGGCAGAGAAGAAAACAAGTCAGGCGTTATGCCCGAACAGCTTGAAGAATTACTTTGTCAGATTGCCGAATTGGACGGTATTTCAGTTAAAGGTCTTATGGCAATACCTCCGATTTGTGAATCTTCACAGAAAATTTCTGAATTTTTCAATAAAATGCATAATATATTTATTGACATCTCGCAAAAAAAATTAGATAATATAGATATGAATATTCTTTCAATGGGTATGTCTGCCGATTATTACGAAGCCGTACTTGCAGGTGCAAATATGGTCAGAGTTGGTTCGGCATTATTCGGCGCAAGGAATTATACATAATTTTAGGAGGATTATATAATGGCTGGTTTTGTAGATAAGTTTAAACGCATGTGGGACGCCCCCGATGATGAGTATGAGTACGATGAATATGGTTATGCTGACGAAGGTGCAGAAGAAGACTATAAAGAAGAACCTGTAAGAAACACTAAAAAAGAAAGAGATCTCGGCGGCGGAAACAAGGTCGTAAACATTAATGCTACCACCAATCTTCAGGTTGGTTTATTCAAGCCTGAGCGTTTCGGCGAAGAAACCCGCACAATTGCCGATGAGCTTATGAAGGCTCACACAGTAGTTCTTAATCTTGAAGATACAAATAAAGATATGGCAAGAAGAATCCTTGATTTCCTCAGCGGTGTTGCGTATGCAAACCGTGGTAAAATCAAGCGTGTCGCTACAAATACATATATCATTATTCCGAGCAATGTTGACCTGACAGGCGACGATTTGCTTGATGAGCTTGAGAACAACGGTGTTTACTTCGGATGATGACAAACAGCTGATTGCTCGGCTTAATAACGGTATTGACCTTTGTCTGACAAGACAGAAACCGTATTTTATGCCTTTTATGAGCGAAAGGAAACAAGCTCTTCTTGTTTCCGAACTTAAAAAAGCATATTTCGACAACTACCTTTTCTTTGGCGGGTATGATGATTCCGAGAGAAAAATGCTTGGCTTGTTTTTTGACGAACCGAGTACGAGTATGTTCCCGATATGCGGCATTGAATTTTCATTCAGAAAATGCGACCGACTCACTCATCGTGATTTCCTCGGTTCTTTGATGTCGCTCGGAATAGAGCGTGAAACTGTCGGGGATATTCTTGTTGAGGACGGACGGGCTGTTGTATTTGTAAAAGCGGAATTGTCCGATTATGTCAAGTCGCAGATTTCAAAAGTCAGCAGAGTAGGCGTTAAGGTTGATGATGCTGATTTGTCAAAGCTTCCGCAGGGAAGAGGAGTAGAAGAAAAAACATTTATAGTTTCTTCTTTACGACTTGATAATATTGTTGCCGCTGTATGTAAACTGTCACGAGAAAAAACAAAAACTGTCATTATGTCGGACAGCGTATGTGTTAATTTTGAAGAAACTAAAAATGTCAGTTTTAACCTAAAGGAAAATGATGTTTTTACAATTCGCGGAAAAGGCAAATTCGTTTTAAAAGGTATACTTGGAACTACAGGAAAAGGTCGAATGAGAATTTCGGTTATACATTATAAATAAGGAGTGCAGATAAATGCTTACAATTGATGAAATTAAAAATATAAGCTTCAGAAAAGCCACTCTTAACGGTGGTTACAGAGCTGAAGATGTTGACTCGTTTATTGATGAAGTCATTGTTTCTTTTGAACAATTGAAGAAAGAAAAAACTAACCTTGTTCATAAGATTGATGTTCTTGCAACAAGAGTTGAACAATACAGAGCAGATGAAGAAACAGTAAGAAATGCTTTGCTTGCTTCGCAGAAGGTTGCTGATGCCTGCATAAGAGAAGCAAAGGAAAAGGCTGCAAAGATTGTTCGTGATGCTGAAACAAAGGCTCAGACTCTCCTTGTTGACGCAAACAATATGACTGCTGCCGAGAAAGAGCATTATTTACAGCTTCAGTCAGATGCGGCTAATCTCAGAAATGAACTTATTTCACTTTACAGTAAGCATATTAAGTCAATTGATGATCTTCCTTCAACCTCCGATGTTGAGGCTTCAAAAGCTGAACTTGACGAAAAGTATCCTACAGAGGAAGTGACAGCTCCTGCACAGCCTCAGGTTGAAGATGATGTTAAGATTGCAGTACCTTCGGAAATGAAAGCTGAGCCTATTGCTGAAACTGAAGAAGTATCTGCTCATCCTAAAAGACAGAGCAAGTTCAGTCATCTCAAGTTCGGTGATAACTATGATGTAACTGCCGACTGATTTTTATTTAGATTTTAGATATTGGAGAGAATATAAAATGTCCCAGGATTATAATTCAACACTTAATCTTCCAAAGACAGACTTCCCTATGAGAGCAGGTCTACCGAAAAGCGAGCCTGTTACACTTCAAAATTGGGAAGATGAAAAGGTTTACGAAAATCTTATGAAAGTAAATGAGGGAAAGCCTCTGTTCATTCTTCATGACGGCCCTCCTTATGCTAACGGTGACATTCACCTTGGTCATGCACTTAATAAGATTCTTAAGGATTTTATCGTAAGATATAAGAATATGGCAGGCTTTAAAGCTCCGTATGTTCCGGGTTGGGATACACACGGACTTCCTACGGAACTTAAAGCAAGAAAGAAAGCCGGTATCGGTAATTCTGCTGAAATTTCTGTTGTTGAACTTCGTAAAATGTGCGAAGAGTTCGTAAAAGGCTATATTAACGATCAGCGTACGCAGTTTAAAAGACTTGGCGTAATCGGTGAATGGGATAAGCCATACATCACTCTTAACCATGAGTTTGAGGCTGAACAGATCAGAGTGTTTGCAGAAATGGCTACAAAGGGCTATATCTACAAGGGCTTAAAGCCTGTTTATTGGTGTCCGGAGTGTAAGACTGCTCTTGCAGAGGCTGAGATTGAGTATGCTGAAGATCCTTGCCATTCAATCTATGTAAAGTTTAATGTAACCGACGATAAGGGCGTTTTCTCAAATATGGGAATCGATCCTTCAAAGGTTAAGTTTGTAATTTGGACAACTACAACTTGGACACTCCCTGCAAATGTCGCAATTTGCGTAGGTCCGAGATTTGAATATTCTGTAATCAAAACAGGTGATGAATACCTTGTTATGGCGTCAGAGCTTTATAAGTCTGCTCTTGATGAGGCAGGTATAACAGACTTTGAAGTTGTAGCAACGGTAAAGGGCAGTGAGCTTGAGTATATAAAAACAGCACATCCTTTCCTTGACAGAGAGTCCCTTGTTATCGTTGGTGAGCATGTAACTCTCGAAAGCGGTACAGGTTGTGTACACACAGCTCCCGGACACGGTGTTGACGACTATAATGTATGTCAGAATTACCCTGAGATTCCGATTATCTGTCCTGTTGATTCTAACGGTGTTCTTACAGAAGAAGCAGGTCAGTTTGCAGGTCTTACAACTGATGAGGCTAATAAGAAGATTGCCGCCTATCTTGAAGAAAACGGCTCACTTTTTGCATTAAAGAAAATTGTCCATCAGTATCCGCATTGCTGGAGATGTAAAACTCCTATCCTTTTCAGAGCAACAGACCAGTGGTTCTGTTCGGTTGATGATTTCAAGGATGAGGCTGTTGACGCTATCAATACGGTTAAGTGGATTCCTGCATGGGGCAAGGATAGAATTACATCAATGGTAAGAGAAAGAAAAGATTGGTGTATTTCCCGTCAAAGAAAATGGGGTGTTCCGATTCCGATTTTCTTCTGTAAGGATTGCGGAGAGGCTCTTATTGATAAGGATGCTATGCTTGCTGTTGCTGACTTATTCGGTAAAGAAGGCTCAAACGCTTGGTACAATCACACAGCCGCAGAGATTCTTCCTGACGGCACAAAGTGTAAAAAGTGCGGTTGTACTGAATTTGATAAAGAAAAAGATATTATGGATGTTTGGTTCGATAGCGGTTCATCACATGCCGCTGTTCTTGAACAGCGTGATAACCTTGAATCACCTGCTGACCTTTACCTTGAGGGTAACGACCAGTACAGAGGTTGGTTCCAGTCATCACTTCTTACATCCGTTGCTACAAGAGGCAGAGCACCTTACAAGGCTGTTCTTACTCACGGTATGATTCTTGACGATGAATCAAGAAAGATGAGTAAGTCACTTGGTAACGGCATCAGCCCACAGGATGTTATTAAGCAGTACGGTGCTGATGTACTCAGACTTTGGGTTGCATCAACCGACTATCAGACTGATGTTCATATTTCCAAGGATATCCTCAAGCAGATTTCCGAGTCATACAGAAAAATCAGAAATACCGCAAGATATATTCTCGGTAACATTTCTGACTTTAATCCCGATACAGATATGGTTGACTTTGACAAGGTGTTGCCGATTGATAAATGGGCGCTTGCAAAGCTTAATGACCTTATCACAAAGGTTAGAACTTCATACGATAATTATGAGTTTCATATTGTATATCACAGCATTCACAACTTCTGTGTTGTTGATATGTCTAACTTCTATCTTGATGTTCTCAAGGACAGACTTTATACAGAAAAGGCTGACAGCCTCTCAAGAAGAGCCGCTCAGACCGTAATCTATGTTATCCTTGACGCAATGACAAGAATGATTGCTCCGCTCCTTGCGTATACATCAGATGAAATTTGGAAATACATGCCTCATTCCTCAAATGAGAATGCAGAACATGTTATCTTTAATGAGATTCCCGAAAACATCGCTATTGATGTTGACGATAAATTTATGGCTTTCTGGGACAGAATCCACGAACTCCGTGATAATGTTAAAAAGTCACTCGAATCTCTTATAAAGGATAAGACAATTAAGGGTTCGCTTGAAGCAAAGGTAAAACTTTGTGCAGGCGGCGAAACACTTGAATTCCTTAAAAAGGCTGAGCCTGAGCTTTGTGCAGCATTCATAGTTTCCGAAGTTGAAATTGTTGATAACGGCGGTGAGCTTGAAATCAAGCCTGAAAAAGCTGAGGGTGAAAAGTGCGAGCGTTGCTGGGCTATCAGCAAGACGGTGGGTCAGTGTGCAGAGCATCCTACAATCTGTTTCCGCTGTGTTCAGAATCTTAAATAATAACTGCTATTACAATAAATCGGTGTGATAAAACACACCGATTTATGTTTATGGAGGATAAAATGCCTGTTATTGCTCTTATAATCGGTGTGCTTTTAGCTGCCACTGATCAGATAATAAAATATTTTGTGCTTACCTATCTTCAGCCTGTAGGTTCGGTAACTGCCATTGACGGGTTACTCGATTTTACTTATGTTGAGAATCGAGGCGTTGCTTTCGGAATGTTTTCGGATATGCGTTGGTTTTTCGTAGCGGTTACTGTTGTTCTTATTGCAATAATAATATATATTATGTTCAAGAAGAAACCGTCAGGAAAGATGTTCTATATTTCTGCGGCACTTATAATCGGCGGCGGAATAGGTAATTTGATTGACAGGATTTTTTACGGTTTTGTAGTCGATTACATCAGCGTTTCATTCTTTCCCCCTGTTTGTAACTTTGCCGACTACTGCATTACAGTCGGAACACTACTTCTTATAGTTTATGTTCTGTTTTTCTCTAATGTTATGAAATCCGAAAAAAAGGTCAACAAAAGCAATGAATGAATTTAAACTTAATTGTGAAACAAGCGGTGTAAGACTTGATAAATTTATTTCGGATGCAAATATTGATTTATCACGCTCTGCTGCTGTTAATCTTATTGAGAACGGAGCTGTGCTTGTAAACGACTCTGTTGTTTCAAAAAAGTACAAGCTTTCACAAGGTGATATTGTTGTTGTAAATGTTCCCGATCCGACGCCTTATGAGGCTAAAGCGGAAAATATTCCTCTTGATATAGTTTATGAAGATGAATGCTTGCTTGTTGTGAATAAGCCAAAGGGAATGGTGGTGCATCCTGCCGCAGGAAATTATGACGGTACTCTTGTAAATGCTTTGCTTTATCATTGCGGTGACAGCCTTTCGGGAATTAACGGCGTACTTCGTCCCGGCATTGTTCACCGCATCGACAAGGATACAAGCGGTCTTTTGATTGTTGCAAAAAATGATTTTGCTCACCGTTCTCTTGCAGAACAAATTAAGGAGCATTCTTTTACAAGGGAGTATGAGTCAATTGTATTTGGTAATCTGAAAGATGATGAGGGAACAGTTGACGCTCCAATTGGAAGAAATCCTAAAGACAGAAAGAAAATGTGTGTTATCGAAAAGAACAGCAAAAATGCGGTTACTCATTATTCGGTAATAACAAGGTATAAAGGTTACACACATATAAAATGCAAGCTTGAAACAGGTCGTACTCATCAAATCAGAGTTCATATGGCTTATATAGGTCATCCTGTGTCGGGTGATAAGGTGTATGGCGTAAAGAATGAAAAAGTTGATTTTGAAGGACAATGCCTTCATGCAAGAAAAATCGGTTTTATTCATCCAAAAACCAATGAATATATTGAATTCACTTCCGAATTGCCTGATTATTTCAAAAAATATCTTAAAAAGCTTGAAAATATATCATCACATTAATCGGAGCTTGACGGGATATATTCCGATTTTTTTAAACTAAATTGAAAAAACACTTGCATTATTATTCCGTATGTGGTATTATATTAAAGCATTTGAAACCGTCGTAACTCTCGACGAGGTTCAAATAACGGTTTAACCGTCATTTTGATGTGACAGTCCGCTGCTCGTTTGAGTAAGAATGTCGGAAAAATAAGGAGGATAAAAAATGGACGCATTAAAGACTATTGCTGCATCAAGCGTGAAGGAAACAACACCTGAGTTCAGCGTAGGTGATACTGTAAAGGTATCAGTAAACATTCGTGAAGGCGAAAGAGAAAGAATCCAGATGTTTGAGGGTACTGTTATTGCTAAAAGAGGCAGTGGCGTAGCTGAAACATTTACTGTAAGAAGAGTAGCTTACGGCGTTGGTGTTGAAAGAGTATTCCCTCTCCATTCACCCAATGTTAAAGATGTACAGGTTGTTCGTTACGGTAAGGTTCGCAGAAGCAAGCTCTACTATCTCCGTGACAGAGTTGGTAAGGCTGCTAAGGTTAAAGAGCAGATTCGTAAGTAATTCACGAAATCAAAAGGGACTTTTAAAAGTCCCTTTTTTTACTATTTTTCTTTATAGCAGGTGACAAAGTTGAAGAAAAGCAAAAATAATGTCAATGAGGCTAATATGGCTGTGCTTCAGCCTGAGGGTGTGAACGATTCTTCAGATATCAATCCTGAAATGTATGTGGATAAGAAACCGTCAATTTCCGAAAAACAATTTCTTGTTGCAAAAGAGGAAGGCGCAATGTCCGGTTTTTATGACTGGGTAAGATGCATCCTGTTTGCAATTTCGGTTGTTGTGGTTTGCCTTATCTTTTTGTTCCGCCTTGTTGATGTTGAAGGCAGATCAATGAATAACACACTTGCCACTAACGACAAGGTTATCGTAACAAATCTATTCTACACTCCCAAAAATAACGATATCGTTGTTATTTCTCACGGTGCAGAGTATAACAGTCCGATTATTAAGCGTGTTATCGCTGTTGCGGGACAGACTGTTAAGGTCGATTATGACAACGACCAAATCATAGTTGACGGTGTTGTTCTTGATGAACCGTACATAGAGGGTTCAACCTACGGCAACAATATAGGTGACAATGAAATTCCGGAAGTTATTCCTGAGGGCAAAATTTTTGTTATGGGTGATAACAGAAAGGATTCAATGGACAGCCGCAGTACAAAAATCGGTCTTATAGATGTTGATGATGTAATCGGTAAGGCACAGTTTGTAGTTTATCCGTTTGACCACTTCGGCTATCTGTACTGATGCTAAAGATTGTAAAAATTTAATGTTAATTTAAATTTTGATATTGTGAAAAGCTTATTTCTGTTTTATAATAGAAATAAGCTTTATTTTTTACGGAGGGTTATATGCCTCAAAAACCTAAAAAGAATAAAATCAGAATTAAAATTAACGATAAAAAAATCACGGATTATATGTTTGATTTTACACGGACAATAATTTTTGTGTTTGCAATTATATCCGTAGCGTTTACTTTTATCATCAGAGATGCCAATGTTGTGGGAAATTCGATGCTTGACACCCTTCACAGCGATGATAAAATTTTCATTACAAATTTTATGTATGAGCCAAAATGCGGCGATATTGTAGCTATCAACGCTGAAAATCAGATTGAAAAGAGAATTATAAAACGGGTTATAGCCGTTGAAGGACAGACGCTTGTTGTGGATTACAGTAAAAATGCAGTTTATGTTGACGGTATAAAAATTGATGAACCGTATGTTTCTTCTTTAACACGAGAACCGTCAAATCCATTGCAAATTCCGTATGTTATCCCTGAAGGTTATATCTTTGTAATGGGTGATAACAGAATTATTTCTCTTGACAGCCGTGATAAGAGTATAGGCCTTGTGTCTGTCGATGATGTAATCGGAAAAGCACAATTTATATTTTTCCCGCTTGACAGATTCAAGTATTTATATTAACAGAAAATTTTTAAAGGATGTACATATATGAGCGAAATGCAGACTATTCAATGGTTCCCCGGTCATATGACCAAAACAAAAAGACAGATTCAGTCAAGTCTTAAACTTGTTGATGCTGTCGCAGAAATTATTGATGCAAGAATTCCTGTCAGCAGTCGTAACCCCGACCTTGCAAAACTTGTTCAGAACAAGCCGAGAGTTATTCTTCTCAATAAATGCGATATGGCTAATCAAACTGCCACGAAAATGTGGATTGACTATTTTAAAAAGCAGAATCTTGTTGCTATCCCTGTTGACTGTAAAAGCGGCAGAGGTCTTGACAAATTTGCACCTGCCGTAAATACGGTTATGAGCCATAAGATTGCAAGATTAAAAGAAAAAGGAATGGTAAATCCCACAATCAGAATTATGATTGTCGGTATTCCGAATGTAGGCAAATCTTCTTTTATCAATAAAATGGTAAAGAAAAACCGTGCAAAGGTTGAGGACAGACCGGGCGTTACAAGAGGTAATCAATGGTATACAATTGCAAAGAACCTTGAAATGCTTGACACTCCGGGTGTGCTTTGGCCAAAGTTTGACGATAAGACAGTCGGAGAGCATCTTGCGTTCACAGGTGCGGTTAAAGACCAAATTCTTGATATCGAACTATTGGCGGTAAGACTGCTTGATTTCATCAAGGAACTCAAGCCTGCTGATTTTATAACAAGATTCAAATTAGAAAACGAAGATATCGAAAATATTGATTCATACGAGCTTTTGAAAATGATTGGCAAAAAGAGAGGTATGCTTGTTTCAGGCGGTGAGATAGATACCGAGAGAGCCGCAATTATGTTGCTTGATGAATTCAGAAGTGCAAAGCTTGGCAGAATTACAGTTGAAATGCCGCAGGGGAGATAACAATGGATTGGCTTGAATATGAAAATAAAAATATTGCAAGAGGTTTTCTGAATATCTGCGGTGTTGATGAAGCCGGCAGAGGACCGCTTGCAGGACCTGTGTGTGCCGCCGCAGTTATACTTCCCGAAAACACTGTTATTGAAGGAGTCAATGATTCAAAAAAGCTTTCTGAAAAAAAGAGAGAGGCTTTGTTTGATGTAATAAAGGAACAGACATTGGCATACAGCATTGCATTTGCAAGCGTTGAAGAAATTGAGGAAATGAATATTCTTAACGCTGCTATGCTTGCAATGAAACGGGCAGTTGAAGGACTTGAACCAAGGGCTGATTATGCTATGATTGACGGCAACAGAATGCCTCCGTTGTCAATTGAAGGCGAATGTATTGTAAAAGGCGATGCAAAGTCAATGTCAATTGCCTGTGCGTCAATTCTTGCCAAGGTATCAAGGGATAGACTTCTTTATGAATACGACAAAGAATTTCCTCAGTACCTATTTGCAAAGCATAAGGGTTACGGCACAAAGGCTCATATTGAGGCGATTCTTAAATACGGACCGTGTAAGTATCACAGACCGAGCTTCTTGAAGAAAATATACAATAAGAAATGATTTTTACTACTAAACAAACAGGTGATAAGGGAGAGGCTTATGCCGCAAAATATCTGAAAAAGCATAAGTATAAAATTATTGCCAGAAATTATAAAAAGCCTTACGGCGAAATAGATATCATAGCCGAGAATAAGGAAGTAATTGCCTTTGTTGAGGTTAAAACAAGAAAAGAGAATTCTCTTACACAACCCGTTGATGCGGTTAACCGTAAAAAGCAGATGAAAATATTAAAAACTGCCGATATGTATATGTATGAAAACAATATAGATAAAGAATGTCGATTTGATGTATGCGAAGTTTTTGTCAACAGTGATAATCTTAAGCTTGTCGGCATTAATTATATTGAAGATGCATTCTGACGGGAGGTTGCCATGAATTTTTTTGACTTGCATTGTGACACGCTCTATAAGGCAGTAACCGAAAAGTCCGAACTGGATAATCCCTTATATGAAGTGAAATTAAATAACAATTCCAAATCCCACAGGTTACAGTGCTATGCTATATGGTTGCCCGACACGCTTGACGGTAATGCGGCGGAAAAATTGTTCTTTGAATCGGCTGATTATCTGAAATCCGAATGTAACCGACTTGGAATTGAATTGTTAGGTATCGGTGAATTCACGGATAATGCTTTTTCAAAGTATAGAAACTCAGCGTTTTTTACAGTAGAAAACGGAAAAGCATTGAACGGCAAAATCGAGAATGTAAAACGATTTGCGGAAATCGGCGTCAGAATAATGACTCTCACATGGAATGAGATGAACGAGATTGGTTCAGGTGTTTTATCGGAAGATAAATGCGGTTTAACGGACTTCGGAAAACTTGCAGTAACCGAAATGGAAAAGTACGGTATTGTAATTGATATATCCCATGCAAGCGATGAACTGTTTTATGATGTTGTCAATCAGACGAATAAGCCGTTTATCGCAACTCATTCAGATTCACGGACAATTACTCAAAATCCGAGAAATCTTACAGATGAGCAGATTAAAATTATAATACAGAGAGGCGGACTTATAGGTCTAAATTTGCACAATGCTTTTCTTAATAATAACCCGGATAAAGCATGCATGAACGATATTTTAAAGCATTGCGAATATATGCTGTCGCTCGGATGCGAAAATTCTCTTTGCTTCGGTACGGATTTTGACGGCTGCGATTTGCCGAGGGATATTGTCGGAAGCGATTCAATCGGCGAAATTTATGAACTTTTTCTTAGAAATAACTACAACGAAAGCGTTTTGAAAAAGATTTTTTACGAAAATGCGTATAATTTCTTTGAAAACTTTGACAATCAGCGAATAATGTAGTAAAATACTTGATGTTTAAAGCAATTTGAAAGGAAGATTTCAATGTTATACAACAGCACACAAAATGCCAAAGAAGTAGTTTCTGCGGCACAGGCCATTGCACAGGGTATTTCAAAGGACGGCGGTCTTTTTGTACCGCAGGAATTTCCTAAGTATGATGAAAATACCTTCAAGGCACTTTTGAAAACAGATTACAAAGGAAGAGCAAAGAAAGTATTTTCTGATTTTCTTTCTGATTTCACAGAAGAGGAAATCAGTGACTGCGTAGAAAAGGCTTATACAGCTCAGAAATTCGGCGGTGAAAATCCTGCTCCTATTTCATACTGTAATCTTGACGGAACAACCCTGAATATTCTTGAACTCTGGCATGGTCCTACATGTGCGTTTAAGGATATGGCACTCCAGATTCTCCCGCATCTTCTCACAAAGTCACTCAAGAAGAAATATGACGGCAAGACGGCTGTTATTCTCGTTGCTACATCAGGCGATACAGGCAAGGCTGCTCTTGAAGGCTTTAAAGATGTTGACCACACAAAGATTGTTGTTTTCTATCCTGTTGACGGTGTAAGTCCGATGCAGAAGCATCAGATGAATACTCAGGAAGGTGAAAATGTTCGTGTTTGTGCAATCAAGGGTAACTTTGATGACGCTCAGACAGGTGTTAAGAAGATATTCACTACACCTTCGGTTGCAGAAAAGCTCGCTGAGAATAATATGCTTTTCTCATCAGCAAACTCAATCAACTGGGGCAGACTTCTTCCGCAGATTGTTTACTATATTTCGGCTTACTGCGATCTTGTAAATGACGGTAAAATCGAGCTTGGTGACAAAATTAATGTTGTTGTTCCGACAGGTAACTTCGGTAACATCCTTGCATCATACTATGCAAGTCTCATGGGACTTCCAATCAACAAGTTCATTTGTGCGTCAAACTCTAATAATGTTCTTACAGATTTTATCAAAACAGGCGTTTATGATAAGAACAGAAACTTCTATACAACAATTTCACCTTCAATGGATATCCTTGTTTCAAGTAACCTTGAACGACTTCTCTACAAGCTTTCAGGTGATAATGACGAAGTTACAAGAGGCTGGATGAATGCACTCAAATCAGAAGGCAAGTATGAAGTAAGTGATGATGTAAAGGCTGTTATCAACGAAAAGTTCTACGGCGGATTCTGTGATGATAAGAACACAGAGGCTACCATTCACGAGATGTTTGAACAGGATAAGTACCTTTGCGACACTCACACAGCTGTTGCAATCAATGTGTACAAGCAGTATGTTGAGGAAACAGGCGACAAGACACCATCTGTAATTGCGTCAACTGCAAGTCCGTATAAATTCTCTAAGGCTGTTCTTGAGGCTGTTGAACCAAACGCAACACTTCCTGAAACAGAATTTGATATGGTTGATGAACTTCATAAGGTTTCCGGTGCCGAAGTGCCTGCACCTCTTGCAAATCTTAAAAATAAAACGGCTCGATTCTCTGATGTTACAGAAGTTAGTGATATGGAGAATTATGTTCTCGGAGCACTCGGTATAGATTAATGGCATTATTTGCTATAGCGGATTTACATCTTTCACTTGGTGAAGATAAGCCTATGGATGTTTTCGCAGGCTGGAACGATTATACTTCAAGACTTGAAAATAACTGGAGAAAGCTTGTTACCGATAATGACACGGTTGTTGTGTCTGGCGATATTTCCTGGGCAATGAAGCTTGAAGAAACTCTTACGGATTTTACTTTCATAGAAAATCTTCCCGGTAAGAAAATTTTCAATAAAGGCAATCACGATTATTGGTGGAGCACCAAGACAAAAATGGATGTGTTTCTGAAAAATAATTCACTTGATTCGATATCTATCCTTTTCAATAATTCATATGTTGTTGACGATTACGCAATTTGCGGTACAAGAGGATGGTTTCTTGAGAATGAATCTCAAAATGATATAAAAGTCCTGAACAGGGAAGTCGGCAGACTTGAAATGTCAATACAATCAGCTATAAAAACAGGAAAGGAACCAATAGTGTTTTTACACTATCCTCCTGTTTACGGAACAACAAAATGTGACGAAATATTTAATGTTCTTTTGAAATATGACATCAAAAAATGTTATTACGGACACCTTCACGGAAAAAAGAATATGAGGTTTGCGATTGAAGGTGAATACGAAGGTATTGATTTTAAGCTGATTTCTTGTGACAGGTTGTCATTTATGCCAATTTTAGTCAGATAAATTCTGTATTTTCTATTGGCAAAATTATTTTGTTGTGATATAATAAGATGATTTCTTGATTTTGAATTTAAACTTTGGAGGAATATTAAAATGGCATTAAAGGAATGTACAAAAAAAGAACAGGCTAATTCATATGAATTAGAGGTTAATGTTGACGGTGAAACTTTTGGTAACGCTGTTAACAGAGTTTATAAAAAGCAGGTTAAAAGCATCAATATCCCCGGTTTCAGAAAGGGCAAAGCTCCCCGTCATGTAATTGAGAAAATGTACGGCTCGGAAGTATTCTATGAAGATGCTATGCAGGATTGTTATCCGGACGCTCTTTATGAGGCCGCTAAAGAAGCAGGTATCAAGATAGTTTCGGTTGAAACTCTTGAGGCTATTGAGGCAAGCAAGGAAGGTTTCTCATTTAAGGCTAATGTTGTTGTTGAGCCTGAAATGGAAATTAATAACTACCTCGGCATTGAAGTTACAAAGAAGTCAACAGAAGTTACAGACGAGCTCGTTGACGAAGAAATTGAGAAGGTTCGTGACCGCAACTCAAGAATGGTAACTGTTGACGACAGAGCTGCTCAGAATGATGATGTAGCAGTTATTGACTTTGAGGGTTTTGTTGACGGTGAAGCGTTTGAAGGCGGTAAGGCTGAAAACTACAACCTTAAGCTTGGATCAGGCAACTTCATCCCCGGCTTTGAGGAGCAGATTGTAGGTCACAAGACAGGTGAAGAGTTTACAATCACAGTTAAGTTCCCGGATGATTATCAGGCTGAAGAGCTTAAAGGTAAGGAAGCTGAATTCAAGATCAACCTTCACGAAATTAAGGCTAAGGAACTTCCGGAAGTCGATGATGAGTTTGTAAAGGATGTTTCCGATAAGGAAACACTTGACGAGTACAAGGCTGAGCTTAAAGAAACTGTTGCTAAACGCCTTCAGGATGAGGCTGACAAGGATGTTGACAATCAGATTTCCGAAAAGCTTATGGAACTCCTTGAGGGTGAAATTCCTGAGGCAATGTATGACAATCAGGCTAACGAGATGGTAAGAGAATTTGATATGCGTCTCCGTTCACAGGGCCTTGATATGAAGACATATATGCAGTACATGGGTATGGATGCAAACGCACTCAAGGGTATGTATAAAGAAGAGGCTGAAAAGAGAGTTAAGTTAAGACTTGCTCTTGAAGCAGTTGCAAGAAAAGAAAATATTGAAGTTACAGAGGATGACCTTGACGCTGAATACGGCAAGATGGCAGAGGCTTACAAGATGGATGTTGATAAGGTTAAGGAGGCTGTTCCTGCTGAATCACTCACAGAAGATGTTAAGGTTGAAAAGGCTCTTAATCTCGTAAAGGACAAAGCTGTTATTAAGTAATTTGAATATTTTTCTTATATCTGTTAATCACTATTTAAGAAAGGTTATGATTAAATGGCATTAGTACCATATGTTATCGAACAGTCAAGCAGGGGCGAACGCTCTTTTGATATCTATTCCCGTCTTCTTGAAGACAGAATTGTTATGCTTAACGAAGAGGTAAACAGTGCAAGTGCAAGCGTTGTAGTTGCTCAGTTGCTTTACCTTGAAAGTAAAGATCCGACAAAGGATATCAGTCTTTACATCAACAGCCCCGGCGGCAGCGTAACAGACGGCTTTGCTATTTTTGATACAATGAATTACATCAAGTGTGATGTTTCCACAATCTGTATGGGTATGGCTGCAAGTATGGGTGCATTCCTTCTTGCCGCAGGCGCTAAGGGTAAGCGTCTTGCACTTCCTAACAGTGACATTATGATTCACCAGCCTTCAGGCGGTGCTCAGGGTCAGGCTACTGACATGGAAATTCACACAAGACACATTCTTGATATGAAAAAACGACTCAATCAGATTCTTGCTGACAACACAGGTCAGCCGATTGATGTTATTGCAAAGGATACCAATCGTGATAACTTCATGACTGCACAGCAGGCACTTGAGTATGGTTTGATTGATAAGGTTATCGAAAAAAGATAAAGGTGAGGTAAACTGATGGCTAACAAAAATAACGAAGATATTTATTGCTCTTTCTGCGGAAAACCTCAGGAGATGGCAGGCAGACTTATTGCCGGCAACGGTGTCTATATTTGTGACCGGTGTGTTGAGCTCTGTATGAATATTCTTCGCGAATCAGGCGAGCTTGAACGTGAAAATGAAAATAAACTTTCAAAATCGGGAGAACCTCAGACCCCCGAACTGTCCGTTGATGAACTTTTAAAGCCAAAGGAAATCAAGGCAATTCTTGATGAATATGTTATCGGACAGGATCATGCAAAAGTTACCCTGAGCGTTGCTGTTTACAATCACTATAAGCGTGCTTTTTCAAATGATCAGAGCGTAGATTTCGCTAAGAGTAATGTGTTGCTTCTCGGCCCGACAGGTGTCGGTAAGACATTACTTGCTCAGACGCTTGCAAAGGCTCTTGATGTTCCTTTTGCAATTGCTGATGCAACTACGCTGACCGAAGCAGGTTATGTCGGCGAGGATGTAGAGAACATTCTCTTAAAACTCATTCAGGCAGCCGATTTTGATATTGAAAAGGCAGAGCACGGCATAATTTACATTGATGAAATTGATAAAATTGCGAGAAAATCCGAAAACCCCTCTATTACACGAGATGTAAGCGGTGAGGGAGTTCAGCAGGCTTTGCTTAAAATTGTTGAGGGAACTGTATCCAATGTTCCGCCACAGGGTGGCAGAAAACATCCGCAACAGGAATATTTACAGATTGATACTAAGAATATTCTTTTTATCTGCGGCGGTGCATTTGACGGTCTTGAAAAGATAGTTGAAAAGCGCAAGGGCTCTTCTGTTATCGGTTTTGAGTCACTTGTTCAGTCAAAGCAGGAGCTTGATTCGACCGATTGGATGAAAGAGGTCACAGCACATGATCTTGTAAAGTACGGAATTATTCCTGAACTCATCGGTCGTTTGCCTGTTATTACTGCTTTGAGCGGTCTTGACACGGATGCACTTGTCAAGATTCTTACTGTTCCGAAAAATTCTATTGTTCAGCAGTATAAGAAACTTTTTGAACTTGACGGTGTTGAACTTCTTTTTGAAGAAGAGGCACTCAGAGCTATTGCACAACAGGCGCAGGATCAGCATACAGGTGCAAGAGGACTTCGAGGAATTATGGAAGATATTCTTACAGACCTTATGTTTGAGGCTCCGTCTGATCCTACTATTGATAAGATTATTATTACAGAGGGCGTTATCAAAAACGGTGCTGCTCCGCAAATTACTCGCAAAAAGGAATTGTTACAGACAAATTCCGTAAAATTGACTCAAAAAGATGCAAAGAAGCGTCAGAAGCGCAGCACAGCGTCTTGATATTGTGAATTAAAGCTGTATTGCAATTACAATACAGCTTTTTGCTTTTATGAAAGGAATTTAAATGGATTTTGATATGCAAAAAAATCTGACTCTCCCTGTTCTCCCGTTGCGAGGGTTGGTGGTTTTTCCAAAATCACTTATTCATTTTGATGTTGGACGGAAAAAGAGTATTACGGCTATAAATAAAGCTATGAAAGCCGATCAACTTGTTTTTCTTACTTCTCAGAAGGATGCCGCAATAAACGAACCGGATATATTTGATGTTTATGACACGGGCGTAATTGCCAAGGTCGTTCAGGTTTTGAAACAGCCTGAAAATACTACACGAATTGTAATTGAAGGTCAATGCAGGGCTACAATTATAAATCCTGTTTTTGACGAAAAGTGTCTTGTTGCAGAAGTTAAACCGTATGAGGAAGAAAGCGAGTATCTTACAGCAAGAGATTCCGCTCTTATGCGAACCGTAAAAAATGAATTTGACAAGTATCTTGAGATTTCTCCGAAGATGCCGTCGGATATTATTTTTAAGGTTGCCCTTTGCAAAAGACCGGGTGAACTTGCCGACTTTATCACAGCTAATCTCATTCTTGACTACAGAGTTAAACAGTCGATTCTTGAAACTTTCCCGGAATCCGAAAGACTTGAATCTGTTCTTGATGTACTTGTAAATGAAAATTTTGTTCTTAAACTTGAGGACGAAATATCTCAAAAAGCTAAAATGAGAATTGATGAAAATCAGCGTGATTATTTTCTTCGTGAACAGAAAAGAGCAATCGAGGAAGAACTCGGCGAAGATGATTCACCGATTGACGATGCTGAAAACTATGTCGATAAAATTGAGAAGCTTAATCTTGATGAAAAGTCTGCCGACATTCTTTATAAAGAATGTAAGAAACTCAGTAAAATGCCTTATGGCAGTCAGGAAGCGGCTGTGATTCGTACATATCTTGATACGGTTCTTGATTTGCCGTGGAATAAGTCATCTAAAGATAAAATCGTTATACCTAAAGTTCAGAAGGCTCTTGATAAGACTCACTATGGACTTGACAAAGTTAAAAAGAGAATCATTGAACAGCTTGCCGTTCGTGTGTTAAGTGAAAAGCAAAAGGGACAGATCATCTGTCTTGCAGGACCTCCGGGTGTCGGTAAAACCTCAATTGCTCAGTCGATTGCAAAGGCAATAGGCAGAAAAAGTGAAAGAATCGCTCTTGGCGGCGTTCGTGACGAGGCTGAAATCAGAGGCCACAGAAAGACTTATATCGGTTCGATGCCGGGTAGAATTATTAATGCATTGCAACATGCCGGCACTAATAATCCTGTACTTATTCTTGACGAAATAGACAAGCTTGCCGCTGATTATAAGGGCGATCCAACATCTGCATTGCTTGAGGTTCTTGATATCGAACAGAATAATAAGTTTGTTGATCACTACATTGAACTTCCGTTTGACTTGTCAAATGTGATGTTTATTACAACTGCAAATGACATTTCAGCTATTCCGGCACCGCTTCGTGACAGAATGGAAATTATAGAAATCAGCAGTTATACAAGAGAAGAGAAATTCCATATTGCAAAGAAGCACCTCATTCCTAAACAGCTTGATGAGTGCGGTTTTACTTCAAAGGAACTCAAATTCACTCAGAAAGCCATATACGCTCTCATAGACTTCTATACGAGAGAAGCCGGCGTAAGAACTCTTGAAAGGCTTATTGCATCAGTTATGAGAAAATGTGCCGTTGAAAAGCTTACAGAGGGTACAGAAGTATTCAAGATTGACGAAAAAGAGGTAGAAAGATTTTTAGGCCATAAAAAGTTTATTCCTGATTCACTTGCCAAAATGGATGAAATCGGAATAGTAAACGGACTTGCATGGACCTCAGTGGGCGGAGAAATCTTACCTATTGAAGTTGCCGTTATGGAGGGTACAGGAAAGATTGAACTTACAGGTTCTCTCGGTGATGTTATGCAGGAGTCTGCTAAAACAGCAATCACCTGTATTAGAAGTCATGCGGCGGTTCTTGGAATTGATCCAGATTTTTACAAAAACAAGGATATTCATATTCATGCTCCCGAGGGTGCTGTTCCAAAGGACGGACCGTCTGCAGGTATTACAATGGCAACCGCAATTTACTCAGCGCTGACTTTAAAGCCTGCAAGACACGATATAGCCATGACAGGTGAAATTACCCTCAGAGGGAATGTTCTTGCTATAGGTGGTCTTAAAGAGAAAAGCATGGCTGCTTTTAAAAACGGAATTACAACAGTAATTATTCCAAAGGATAACGAACCTGATCTTGAAGATGTCGATAAGGTGGTTCTTGAAAAGGTTAAGTTTATTCCTGTTAGGAATTTTTCGGAGGTAGTTGCACTTGCGGTGAATAATACCGTAAGAATTACCGATAACCAATGGAACGGAATTGATATGACAGCAGTTCGTTCTGCAACGAAAACTGTAAACGCAGTAAAACAGTGAAAGAGAGGGATTTTATGAACTTTAATGAAGTCGCTTTTGAATTTGCGGCAGGTCGTGTTGATCAGTTGCCGGAATCGGATATGCCTGAAATTGTATTTTCAGGTCATTCAAATGTAGGAAAATCCTCTCTTATCAATAAACTTGTTCAGAGAAAAGCTCTTGCAAGGGTAAGCGCTCAGCCGGGCAAAACGGCTACCATTAATTTTTATAAACTCAAAGAGTTTCGTATGGTTGATTTGCCGGGCTACGGTTATGCAAAGGTTTCAAAAGCAGAAAAAGACAGATGGGCAAAGCTTGTGGAAGGCTATTTTGCACAGGACAGACAGCGTCCGCTCGTTATTCAGATTCTTGACTTGCGTCATCCTCCGACTGATGATGACTTGCATATGATAGATTTCCTTTACAGAGGCGGATTTAACTTTGCCGCAGTTCTTACAAAGAGTGATAAACTCAAAAAGACTGCGTTTGAAAAGCAGATTGAGTATTATAAGGACATTTTCAGTACAATTGAACATGTTCCGCTGATACCGTTTTCTGCACAAACAGGCTTCGGAAATGATGAAATAAGGAAACTTATTGAAACTTCAATAGCAAATTTTAAAAATACGGAGGTATGAGTAAAATGTTCGTTAGCGAATGTCTTAATGTGAACAATAAGGGACATCTTACAATCGGCGGTTGTGATACACTCGAACTTGCCAAAGAATTTGGTACACCCTTATATGTTCTTGACGAAACAACAATCAGAAATGTGTGCAAGGCTTATGTAAAGTCCTTTGAAAAGTATTACCACGGTAATGGTATGCCGTTGTATGCAAGTAAGGCTCTTTCCTGTAAGGAGCTTTGCAGAATTGCAAAGGAAGAGGGACTCGGTCTTGATGTAGTATCAGGCGGTGAGATTTATACAGCCGTACAGGCAGGCTTTCCGATGGAAAAAGTTCACTTCCACGGAAACAATAAAACTGCTGATGAAATCAGATTTGCACTTGAATCTAATGTAGGAAAGTTCGTTGTTGATAATCTTTACGAGCTTGAACTTCTCAATGAAATTTGCGGTGAAGTGGGTAAGAAGGCTAATATTTCTTTTAGAATTAAGCCCGGTGTAGACGCTCATACTCATAACTTCATCAGAACAGGTCAGATTGATTCAAAATTTGGTTTTGCTCTTGAAACAGGCGAAGCTTTTGAGGCAGTTAAAAAGGCACAGATGTACGATAATGTAAATCTTACGGAACTTCATTGTCACATCGGTTCACAGATTTTTGATATTGATCCGTTTGTCACTGCAGCTGAAATTATGCTTGACTTTATGGGCAAGATTCACGATGAGCTTGGAATCGTTATTTCAGAGCTTAACCTCGGCGGCGGTTTTGGTATTATGTACACTAAGGATGATGAACCTGTTCCTTACGAAAACTATATGGAAAAGGTTTCTGAGGCTGTTAAGGCAAAGGCTAAAGAACACGGACTTCCTGTTCCGTATATCTTTATTGAGCCGGGTCGTTCAATTGTCGGCGAAGCAGGTATTACACTTTACAAAGTTGGCGGCAAAAAGGAAATTCCTAATGTAAGAACATATGTATCCGTTGACGGTGGTATGACTGATAACATTAGGTATGCACTTTATCAGTCTGCTTATACCGTAGTAAATGCAGGTAAGGCTGACAAAGAGCCTGATGAAATCGTAACGGTAGCAGGTAAGTGTTGCGAGAGCGGCGACCTCGTTCAGGAGCATACAAAGGTTGCTAAGGTTGAAGTAGGCGATACACTTGCTGTTCTTTCAACAGGTGCTTATAACTATTCTATGGCGTCAAATTACAACAGAATCCCTCGTCCTGCAATCGTAATGGTTAAAGACGGCAAGGCAAGAGTTGTTGTTAAGCGTGAAAGCTACGAGGATATAGTAAAGAACGATATCTGATAATCGAATTATAATTATTGTGCAACACCGAACCGTTTAATTGTGTTCGGTGTTGTGTAGATTAGCGCATAGATTCGGAGTTGAGTATTGTGTTTAGGATAAGAAGTTTTTTTAAGGAACTTGAGCCGACACGACAGATGTCTGAGGCATTTAGAAATTGTATATTTCTTGCGTTATCAGGCGGATTTCAGGATGCATATACATATTTTACCCGTGACGGAGTATTTGCAAATGCACAGACGGGTAACGTTGTGCTTATGAGTACAAATTTTATGACAGGAAAGTGGGGAGAGGGGCTTAAATATCTTTTTCCTATTCTTGCATTTGCGTTAGGTGTCCTTGTAGCTGATTTGATACAGAAAAAATTCAAGTATTTCAAAAAGATACATTGGAGACAGGGAATACTCTTGTTTGAAATTATCATATTATTTGCGGTTGGATTCATGCCGAAGAGTATGGATACCGTTGCGGCGGTAATTGTATCGTTTTCCTGTGCAATGCAGGTTCAGACTTTCAGAAAAGTCAGAGGATATTCCTATGCCAGTACAATGTGTATAGGTAATTTGAGAAGCGGTACGGCTGCTCTGTCAGGTTTTATTCACGAAAGAAAGCCCGAACAGCTCAGACAGGCAATGTATTATTTTGGTGTTATATTTTTCTTTGCAGTCGGAGCAGGTCTGGGAGGAAATCTTTCGTTATCGTTTGGAACGCATATAATATGGGTTTCATGCGGATTGCTCCTTGTAAGTTTTCTGATGATGTTTAAAGAAAAAATTCAATAATCCGGCAATTTTATATAACAATAAAGCCGTTGTCAATACTCGGATTTGGTATTGACGACGGCTTTATTTTACAAATTTTTCTATTCCGAGAATATAATCACTTGAAGTTTTATAAAGACAACAAAGTGTTATCAAATGTCTGATAGGCAGTTCTCGTTTTCCGTTTTCGTATTTGCTGTATTGTTCCTGTCTTGTGTGAAGTATAAATGCAATTTGCCCTTGAGTGTATCCGTTTTTGACTCTTAATTCTTTTAATCTTTTGCAGTAGTCCATATAAATCACCTTTAAAAATATTACAGATAGTATTACTGATAGGATTTTATCATAAAATATGTCCGTTTGCAACTAAAATTTAATTGGTAAATCAAATATGAATTATACAAAATATTGTAATGCAAATGAAATTCTTGGATTCATGAATACATTTTCATAAAATTCAGCTCGTAAAATGTACGAAAATGCAACTAAACTTGGGAGATTTGTAAAATTAATTGCAGAAAAGGAATGAAATCGGCTGTTTTTTCAATAATTTTAAAAAAATTTGCAAGAAACTCACAAAAGATATTGCAAAATCGTTGAAAGTATAGTATTATAAATATGTTGATTGTAGTGCTTTACTGTGCTACAGCATAATCGGAATTTTTTCCGTATAATTTATGCGAATTTTATTAAGGAGGACTTACTTATGTCATATGTAAGTGAACAGCTTGAAAAGCTGAAAGCAAAAAACGCAAATGAGCCTGAGTTTATTCAGGCTGCTACCGAAGTTCTTACTTCACTTGAGCCCGTTTTCGAGCAGAATCCAAAGTATGAAGAGAATGGTATTCTCGAAAGAATTACAGAGCCTGAAAGAGTTATTATGTTTAGAGTACCTTGGGTTGATGACAACGGCAAGGTTCAGGTTAACCGTGGCTTCCGTGTTCAGTTCAACAGTGCTATCGGACCTTACAAGGGTGGTTTAAGACTTCATCCGTCAGTAAACCTCGGCGTTATTAAGTTTCTCGGTTTCGAGCAGATTTTCAAGAACTCACTTACAGGTCTTCCTATCGGCGGCGGTAAGGGTGGCTCTGACTTTGATCCTAAGGGCAAGAGCGACAGAGAAGTTATGGCATTCTGCCAGAGCTTTATGACAGAGCTTTGTAAGCACATCGGTGCTGACACTGATGTTCCTGCCGGTGATATCGGTACAGGTGCTCGTGAGATCGGTTATATGTTCGGTCAGTATAAGAGAATCAGAAATGTATATGAAGGCGTTCTTACAGGTAAGGGCCTCAACTGGGGCGGTTCACTCGCAAGAACAGAGGCTACAGGTTATGGCCTTCTTTATCTTACAGAGGCTATGCTTAAGGATAACGGCAAGGACATCAAGGGTGCTACTGTTTGCGTATCAGGTGCAGGTAATGTTGCTATCTATGCAACAGAAAAGGCTACAGAGCTTGGTGCTAAGGTAGTTACAATGGCTGATTCAACAGGTTGGATTTATGATGCTGAAGGTATCGACCTTGACGCTATTAAGGAAATCAAGGAAGTTAAAAGACAGCGTCTTACAGAGTATAAGAACTATCGTCCTAACTCAGAGTATCACGAAGGCAAATTCGATTGGTCAGTTAAGTGTGATGTTGCACTTCCATGTGCTACACAGAATGAGCTTAACGAAGAAGACGCTAAAAGACTTATCGCTAACGGTTGCTATGCTGTTGCCGAAGGTGCTAACATGCCTACAACTCTTGAGGCTACAAAGCTTCTCCAGAAATCCGGCATTCTCTTTGCACCGGGTAAGGCTGCTAATGCAGGTGGTGTAGCTACATCAGCTCTTGAGATGAGCCAGAACTCACAGCGTCTTTCATGGACATTTGAAGAAGTTGACGCTAAGCTCAAGAACATTATGGTTAACATCTATAAGAACATTTCTGCTGCAGCTAAGAAGTATGGTCATGAAGGTGACTATGTAGTAGGTGCTAATATTGCAGGCTTTGAGAAGGTTGCTGATTCAATGATTCAGCAGGGCGTTTGCTAATTTAAAAGTTAAATTCCTTTAAAATTTACAGCCGTACAGATTCGTTTGAGTCTGTACGGCTGTTGTAATTTAAATGCTGTAAATTGGCATTAGCAATATGTTTCGGATTTATCTTGTTTTACCTGTTCCCCGAATTATACAAAATATTCATTTTGTATAATTTTCGTAATTGGAATATACACCGCCCTTTTTTGTGTTATAATAGCCTTATAATTCTTTTAATACAGATTTTAGTTCAACTTTTCTGAGTTATCCATTATAAGAAATAAAATTACGGTGGTGTGTTTATGGCAGTTGATTTTCGTGATGAAGCTCCTGCAATTTTGAAGGACTATTTAATTTATAAGCAGACAATCAAAAATATGTCGAAGAAAACCGTTGACGAATATTTTATTGATCTCAGAACTTTTTTTAGATTTTTAAAAGTAATGCGTGGTCTTGTGCCTGACGGTACTGAGTTTGATGAAATTAAAATTGACGATGTTGACCTTGATTTAATTAAAACCGTTAATCTTGAACTTGCATATGATTATATGAATTTTCTTTATCGTGACCGCAACAATAAGAGTGCGTCCCGTGCAAGAAAATGTTCCAGTCTGAAAGGTTTTTTTAAGTACATAACAAATAATAAACATTTGGTTGATACAAATCCCGTGGAACAGCTTGAATCGCCAAAAAATAAAAAAGCTTTGCCAAAGTATCTTACTCTTGAACAAAGCATTGAGCTTCTTAATGCAGTTGACGGAAATAACAAACAGCGTGATTATTGTATTTTGACTCTCTTCCTCAATTGCGGACTGCGTGTGTCTGAAATGGCAGGTCTTAACTATAATGATATTCATAGTGACGGTACAATGCGTGTTGTCGGTAAAGGCAATAAAGAACGCATTGTTTATCTAAACGCTGCCTGCATTGAAGCTTATAATGAGTATATGAAGGTGCGTCCGATTGATGAAGTTAAGGATAAAAAAGCGTTGTTTATTAGCCGTAATCACCGCAGAATGTCTGTGAAAACAATTCAGGCTATGGTATATAAATATCTTGAGAAAATCGGACTTGATTCTCAGGGATATTCCTGTCATAAGCTTAGGCATACCGCCGCTACGCTTATGTATCAGCAAGGCGGAGTTGATGTTAGAGTGCTTAAAGAGGTTCTCGGACACGAAAACCTCGGTACGACTGAGATTTATACGCATTTGAGTTCCGAACAAATGAAAAATGCCGCTGACTCAAATCCGCTTGCAAAAATAAAACCTAAGAAAAAAGTTTAAAGAATTCTTACTATGCCGCCCACATCTGTGAGTGGCATATTTTTGCATAATATTTTAATTTCAATTTTATTTTTTAAACATAATTCTTTGATAGAAGAATAGCAGGGATGCATTTCAGCGTTTCCGAAAAACACTACGGTATTATCAGAGATTTTTCCGCTTGCACCGCCTATAAATCCATAATCATATCCTTCAAGTTTTATATCACCCGAGGATATTAATAACACCTCTGCCCCATCTTTTTCAAGGGCATTTTTTATGGAAATATCAGCTGTTACGGCAGTGCGATTATTGAGTATTAGAGTTGAGCATCTTGCGTATCCTTGGTTTATGTTTACGATTTCAATATCGTTTTTTACACAATATTTGTAAAGAGTCGGATCTATTGCAGATACTTTACCATAAAGCTTATTATTAAAGAAAAGAAAATTCAGCAATATATTTTCGGGATACTTCTTCCCTGCTTTATTTTTACATATAATCAAATTTTCTTTATATGGTAAAGTTTTTAGCTTTTCGCACTCTTGAAGTACAAAAACAGTATTATTTATCGTCAAAATCTGCATATCGGCATGAGCTTGTTCAGGTTGCGGAAATGCTTTGACAGTGTCCGAATATATAACATTATGCCCCATTTTTGAAAGCTCATCGGCAAAACATGGGTATTTGTTTGATATTACAAAACTGCTCATTGTCCTACCGCTTCAAATGCCTGACGAATGTTTTTTACTCCGATCAATTCAGCGTCATCACATGAAACACCTTTTAGATTATGATACGGCAGAATGATTTTTGTAAAGCCGAGTCTTACTGCCTCGTTAATTCTCATCTGAGCGTTTGATACAGCACGAATTTCTCCTGCAAGACCGATTTCACCGAATACAACAGCGTTTTCGTCAATCGGAGTATCTTTCAGACTGCTTATAAGAGCCATGGCAATTGAAAGGTCAATCGCAGGTTCGTCAACTCGCAATCCGCCTACGATATTTATGTAGGTGTCGCAGTTTGAAAAATAGTATCCTGCTCTTTTTTCAAGAACGGCAAGTACCATTGATAGTCTGTTATAATCATATCCTGTAACCATTCTGCGAGCGTTGCCGTATCCGCTTTGTGTGGCAAGTCCCTGTGTTTCGGCAAGAATTGGTCTTGATCCTTCAATTGTACAGGTGACGCAAGTTCCCGAAACATTTTTCGGACGCCCTGAAAGCAACATAACAGACGGATTTGCAACTTCGTTAAGCCCTTTATCAGTCATTTCAAAAACGCCGATTTCATTTGTTGAGCCGTACCTGTTTTTTACGGCACGAAGAATACGGCAGCTCATCTGTTTGTCACCTTCAAAATGCAGTACGGTGTCAACAATATGTTCAAGTACCTTTGGACCTGCAATTGAACCCTCTTTATTAACATGACCTACGATAAACATAGGAATATCAAGTCCTTTTGCAGTTCTCATCAGCATATTGGCAGATTCTCGTACCTGTGTAATGCTGCCTGGGGACGAGTTTAATTCTGAAAGATTCATCGTCTGAATTGAGTCAATCATAACAAGGTCGGGCTTGAGATTTTTTATCTGTTCGCAAATAACCTCAACATCGGTTTCAGTCATTACATACAGATTCGGCGAAGTTACACCCAGCCTTATTGCTCGTAGCTTGAGCTGTCTTTTTGACTCCTCTCCCGATATGTAGAGAATTTTCAGAGTATCGCCGAGGTACTGACAAATCTGCATAAGAACGGTCGATTTGCCTATGCCCGGATCACCGCCCAGAAGTATAAGACTGCCCTTTACAATTCCTCCGCCGAGTACACGGTTGAGTTCTCCGCAGCCTGTGTCATATCTGTGCTCATCCTCGGTTGAAATATCCGATATGGCGTATGGTTTTGAGTAGGTTGCAAAAGAGCGTGTTTTTGCAGTTGCTGACTGTTTTGATGTATCTTTAATTTCTTCGTTCATTGTGTTCCATTCGCCGCATGACGGGCATTTTCCGTACCATTTGGGCGATTCGTATCCACATTCTGAACATATGTAAACACTTTTGATTTTTGAAGCCATTTATTTCACTTCCTGTATTTATTGATGAGTATAATCTAAAAATCCTGTTATGATTGCAGTTGCCATTTCTTTTTGATATTCGTCACTTTGCAGCTTAGCAAGTTCATCCGGATTTGAAATAAATCCGCATTCCACAATAACGGACGGGTTTTCAGCCTTTTTTAAAAGATAGATTGAGCCGTCTGCCTTTTTGCATTGCCGTTCGTTATTAGGCTGTAAGCATTTTTTTACGGAATTTCTAATGCATTCCGCAAGATTTTGACTTTGACTGTTATTCGGGGAATAAAAAATTTGAGTTCCGTAATATTTGCTTTGAGAAAATTTGTTTTGATGAATACTGATTACAACATTGTTTTTGTCTGAATTGAAAATTTCGAGCCGTTTTTTTAAATCGGCAACTTTCCTTGAATGAACCGAATCTTCTCCGTTATCAAGAGATACATCATCTGTTCTTGTTTGAACAACCTTATATCCGAAAATTTTTAATAAATCAGCTGAATTATTTGCTATAGAAAGATTGATGTCCTTTTCAAGCACACCGCTTTCGCTTACTGCTCCCCCGTCTTCGCCACCGTGACCTGCGTCAATTACAATTATCGGCTCTGTTTTGTTTTCGGTCATAACAGATTTTATCGGATTAAGTCTGAAAAAAACAGATACCATAATAATGCAGAATATTGCAAACAGTATAAAGCAGAGAGCATAAAATGTCGGGATTTTTTTATTCATACAAACACCTCTGCATAAAAATATGCCGAGTGTGAGATTATATATTACTTATTCAGTATATACTACAAAACTTTTTCTGACAAGATTTTTCTTTTGGATTTTTGCATATGACAAAGATGTTGTAATAAAATTTGTTTGGTGGTATAATTATCAAGGATTATGAATTGGAAAAATGAAAGGAAGTTAGTAAAATGGAAAAACCTGGCAGAAATGATCCTTGCTGGTGTGGCAGCGGAAAAAAGTATAAAAAATGTCATATAGATTTTGATGAAAAAATTGAGGAATTTGAGGGTGCGGGTCACATTGTTCCCTCCCATGAAATCTTGAAAAATGCTGAGCAGATTGAAAAAATCAAGGAGAGTGCAAGGATTAATATTGCAGTTCTTGATTATGTTGCAGAGCATATTAAGGCAGGTATCAGCACGGCTGAAATTGATAAGTGGGTGTATGATATCACAACCAAAATGGGCGGTGTTCCGGCTCCCCTTAATTTTGAGGGATTTCCCAATAGCGTATGTACTTCAATAAACAACGAAGTTTGTCACGGTATTCCGTCGGAAGATGTAATAATCAAAGATGGCGATATAATCAATGTTGATGTTTCAACTAATTTGAACGGATATTTCTCCGATTCTTCAAGAATGTTTTGTATCGGTAATGTAAGCGAAGAAAACAGAAAGCTTGTTGAAGAAACAAAAAATGCAGTTTATGAAGGACTTAAACAGGTTAAGCCTTGGGGCTTTCTCGGAGATATGGGTCAGGCTGTCAATGATTATGTAAAGAGTAAAGGTTACTCTGTTGTTCGTGAAGTAGGAGGTCATGGAATCGGTCTTGAATTCCACGAAGATCCATGGGTAAGTTACATTTCTAAAAAAGGTACGGAAATGCTTATGGTACCCGGTATGATTTTCACCATTGAACCTATGGTGAACGCAGGAAAACCTGATATTTTCGTTGATGAGGATAACGGCTGGACTATTTATACAGAAGATAACTCAATGTCTGCTCAGTGGGAAATTCAGGTTCTTGTAACTGAGGACGGCTACGAAATTATTGCATACTAAGTAAAAACAAAAGGCATTTGCTTTGAGATTTCTCATTGCAAATGCCTTATTTTTATAAATAAAATTTAATTATTCCTTACCGTCCCAACAATAAGTACAGAGTTTGCATTTGTCAATTCCGCAGGAATCAAGCATATCGTCAAGCCTGTTAAAACGCAAGGATGTGAACTTGAGTTCTTTACAGATTTCATCAACCATCTGCTCGTATTTTTCAGAATCGGGATTTGTGTATTCCTGAAGAATTTCGTCTGTAACATTGCCGTTCTCAAGTCTTTCAATAACTCGTCTTGTGATGAGATCCATTTCAGAAGATGATCTTGAGAAGTTAAGATACTTACAGCCGTATACAAGCGGAGGACACGCAGGTCTGATATGAACCTCTTTTGCACCGCTTTCAAAAAGATACTCCGTTGTTTCACGAAGCTGTGTGCCTCTTACAATTGAGTCATCAATAAGAAGTAGGCTCTTTCCTCTGATTAAATCCTCAACTGCGAGAAGCTTCATTTTTGCAATAAGATTACGCTGACTCTGAATTGTCGGCATAAATGATCTTGGCCAAGTAGGTGTATATTTAATAAACGGTCTTGAGAACGGAATTCCCGATGCATTTGCATAGCCTACTGCGTGAGCAATGCCTGAATCGGGTACACCTGCAACGATATCGGGCTTTACGGAATCTCTTTCAGCCATTTTTGCACCGCAGTTGTAACGCATTTGCTCAACACTTGTACCCTCATATGAGCTTGCAGGATAGCCGTAGTAAACCCACAGAAAAGTACAGATTTTCATTTTATCACCGGGCTTTTTGAGTGTAATGCAGTTTTGGTCTGTAATTACCGTAATCTCACCCGGTCCGAGTTCTTTATAATCATTGTAGCCGAGGTTTTTGTATGAGAAACATTCAAACGCTACACAAAATGCATCTTCTTTTTTGCCGATAACAACAGGAGTTCTGCCGTACTTATCTCTTGCGCAATAGATGCCGTTTTTATTCATCAACAGGAGCGAAACAGAGCCGTCAACTTTTTCAAGAGCATAGCTTATGCCGTCAACAAGGTTTTCTTTTTGATTGATTAGAGTTGCAATAAGCTCGGTTGCGTTGATTTCACCGCCGCTCATTTCAAGAAAATGTGAACCGCCTTTTTCAAAGATCTCTGCAACAAGTTCATCTGTATTATTGATTTTGCTTACGGTGGTAATTGCATATGTACCGTGATGTGAACGAACTATAAGAGGCTGCGGTTCGTAGTCGGAAATACAGCCGATACCGAATTTGCCTTTCATACTCTGCATATCTTTATCAAATTTAGTTCTAAAAGGTGCATTTTCAATATTGTGGATTGATCTGTCAAATCCTTTTTCTTTGTCATAAACAACCATACCGCCTCTTCTTGTGCCAAGGTGTGAATGATAGTCAATTCCAAAGTATAAGTCGAATACGCAGTCCTGTTTTGCTGCAACACCCATAAATCCGCCCATGTTTTTTCTCCTTTAACCTTTTTAATTCTGAATTAAAAGTATTTACAGTTTGCCGTTTTAGATTGTAAATACTGTTTGATTAAAATCAGACACACCAAAATTATAATATTATTTTCGGATTATGTCTATACTTTTGTCGAAAATTTTTAAATTACAGCACAAAAAAACAGCAGAAATTTTATCTGCTGTTTAGGTTTATTCGATAAGTCCGTACTTAACTTTAATTCTGTCAAGCTTTTCAAGCATAGGTTCTGCTCCGAAAAACAGAAATATAACAGTCGAAACTGCGTGAACAATATCCATCGGAAAGCCCTGAACATAAAAAGTTATGAGCATATTTAGATTAAATGCGGAATGTGATGTGAGTGCCGAATAAAGGTTCATAAGTCCGCCGTAAATGACCATTGTGGCAATGAAACCGTATATACAGAGCGAAGTCCTTGTTCTGCCCAAAAGACCTTTCTTAAAGAGAATACCGCCAATGAAGCCTATTATCCCTGCCGCAAACATTTGCCACGGCGTCCAAGGTCCTTGACCGAACATAAGATTTGAAACAAGCATACTTACAGCACCGACAAGAAATCCCGATTCACCGCCGAATGCTACTCCCGAAATTATCACAATTGCCACAACGGGCTTGAACTGAGGCAACATTGTAAATGCAAGTCGTCCTGCAACTGCTATTGCACATAGAACAGAGATTATGACAAGCTCTCTCGCTTTTGGGTGCCTGCCTTCAAAAACGAGAAAAAACGGAATCATACACTCAATCATAACAAGGAGTGAAATAAAAAGATATTTCTGATCCTGAAGATATGTCATTCCAACAAAAATTGTAACTGGAATTGCAAGCAAAACCATAATTGCCATACTGACGGTTCTTTTACTCAGTTTTGAACTTTTTCTCGGCAGGTCAATCGGTCGTTTTGATTTTGTTCCGAAAGCAATCATAAGCAACGCAACAGATACTCCGATTATTCCCCAGTTGAACCAGGTAGGCAAAGTTTTGGCTGAAAAATTCGGAATATATTCCAGATTTACAATCAGACCGAGTATGAACAGTACTGCACCAAATAATCCGCAGATTTTTTTAAAAACAGAAAGCTTTTTGTTTTCAGCTTTGTTTTTTTTGAGGGGAATATTTTCGGTGTCGTTTTTAAAAAGGTCAATATCAGGTGTGTTTCTGTTAATTTGAATATCTCTGTTTTGACCTGTGCAGGCATATATGACATCATTTGATGATACTGCGTTATCTATTATGCCTTTTGACATTCGGCTTGCAGAGGTGGAATAAAAGCTGTTTGACGAAAAGAAAGTTCTCGGTGTACCTTCCGACACAACTTCACCGTTAAAAAACATCAGACAGCGGCTTGGATATACAGCACAGAACTCTACATCGTGACTTACCATGAGAACGGTTATGCCGGCTTTATTGAGGTCATATATAATCTGAGCAAACTCAATCTTGAATTCAGCATCAAGTCCTTTTGTAGGTTCATCAAGAAGAAGAATTTGAGGCCTTATGAGAAGAATTTTTGCAAGAGCCGCTCTCTGCTGTTCACCGCCGGATAAATCATAAGGATGGCGATTGCAGAGGTTTTCAAGTCTGCACAGCTTTACCGCTGCGGTAACCCGTCTTTCTTTTTCCTCCTTGCTGATTTTTCTGCCGTCAAATACTTCGTACAAATCTTCAAGTACAGTTTTTTTCAAAAACAGCGTCTGAGGATTTTGCGGTAATACTGCTACGAGCGTGTCAAAAGAATTTTTGTTAAGCGGAGAGATTTCAACTTTGCCTCTGTATGGCTTGTTAAGTGAACAGATAATTGACAAAGCGGTTGATTTTCCCATACCGTTACCGCCGAGTATAGCTGCAAATTCCCCCTGATATATTTTTAGTGAAAGACCTTTTAGTACATCTGCACCCGACTTTTCGTATCTGAACCAAATATCATTAAGACTTACTGCTTCTTTATCAGAATGTTTCTGAATGCTTTCGGGTTTGAGCTCATACATTTTATGATTTTGGGCATATTCCGAAAGCCACTTCTTGCCGCTTGGAACAGTTACGGGACAGTCGGTATTGTCATTTCCTGTAACAGCCTGCCATATCTGCATCGGAGCAGGCATAGAAAGAAATGTTTTACTGTCTTTTTCTTTAAGAATTTTCCCGACCTTTTGAGGAGAGTCAAAAGCTGAAATTCCGTTGTTTTCGATGACAAGTACCCTGTCTGAAAGCGGAAGCACCTCATCAAGTCTGTGTTCCGTTATTATCACCGTTGTCCCCAGTTCGTGATTTATGCGTGAAACGCAGTGCAAAAATTCGCTTGCCGCAATCGGATCGAGTTGGCTTGTCGGCTCATCCAAAATGAGAACGGACGGTTGCATTGCCATAATTGAAGAAAGGTTTAAAATTTGCTTTTGTCCGCCCGAAAGTTCGAGAACACTTTTTTCAAAATAATTTTGGATTCCGAAAAATGAAGCTGTTTCGGCAACTCTTTTTCGGATTGTATTGTTGTCATAACCAAGACTTTCAAGTCCGAAAGCAAGTTCGTGCCATACCTTATCGGTAACAATCTGATTTTCAGGTGATTGCATAACAAAGCCGATTTTACTGCTTTGCTCCCTGTGAGAAAGGTCTGATATAGGTTTTCCTTCAAAGAATATTTCTCCCGAAAGAACACCGTGCGGTGAAAGATCGGGTTTTAGATGTCTGAGAAGTGTGCTTTTTCCGCAGCCTGACGGACCGCAGACTGTGATAAACTCGCCCTCATTTACGCTGAAAGTAATATCTTTAAGTACATCAATACCGGTTTCGGGGTATCGAAAACTCAGATTTTTGATTGCATATGTTTCCATTTTATCCCCTCTCCTATATTTACCGATAGCGGAATCAACATTAAAAATGTGTAGAATATATAAAAAATAACACTTTGCACCGTAAACAAATCGCCCTTGATTGACGGATAGTATCTGAATTTTATTGCGTTTGTAAAAAGCAAAATCATAAGTACCAATCCGGTAAAAAGGATTGTGCAAAGCATAAATGCGTCTCTTTTGTCAAATTTATAAAGTGAATAGGATGTTCTGCCTTTAAGACCGTGGCCTCTGCTTTTCATTGAATCGGCTGTTTCAATTGCGTTTTCAAGTGACCCTGTTATCATAATCGAAAGAATTTTTACTGCGTTTCTTATTCTTTGAAACAATGTTCCCTCGTTTATATCTCTCCCGATTGTGTGTTGTGCATTACGCACAAGTTTCATTTGTGCCGAAAACCTTGGAACAAAACGCAATGCCATTGAAATCACCAGACTCAATGACGGCATTATTCTGCCAAACAGGAAAACGACTTTGTCAGAAGTGATTACTGCATTGAATGAAGAAAACCACAAAACTGTGGATGACAGCAAAAATGCACTTGCAATACCGTAAACGATTGATTCGAGGGTTAGTGGGTTATCCCACGGAAAATATGTGAGTATAGTCATTCCTTCATGATTAAAAACAGGATTTACGAGAACGATCAAGAGTATCATAGGTAAAAGAAAAACAAGTGACAATCTTACAGCTTTTTTGCCGTTAAGGTATAAAGCGGTTACAAGAGCACATAAAAAACTTACAGCAAGACAAACAGGGTTCATGATAAACATCGTGAACCCTATTGTAAGTGCAAAAAATATAAAATTGATAAAGGGGTGCATATTTGAAAAAGTATCCTTCATCATTATTCTCCTGTTGCGTATCCTCCGCCGACATCATAGCCTAAGTTACAAGTGTAGCACCAGACCACATCGTCGCCGTTCTTGAGTACATATCGTGAACAGCCGTAGTTTGGAAACCATTCATTGACTTTGTACATCCAACCCGAAAGAGAACCGCAGTCAAATTCGTAGAGGTTGTTAATTCCTTCAATGTAAGCGGAATTATACATAGGAGTCCAGCTTGATTCCATATGAATATTGTTTTCCTTACAAACTTTTACAAGGACATCATATACAGATTCACCCTCTTTGAATTGAACCTTCTGTTTTTTGAGGATTATACCATCCTTTGGAACGAGTTCAATTTTTTCGGGATCAAGGTCATCTATATTGTCAAGAATTGTTGAACAGGTGATTGTAAAGGTACAATAAAGATTTGTATCTTTTGTTTCCTGTTCTTCCGGTTCAACCGGCTTTGGCTTTCCCGACGGTACAGGATCGGTTTTGTACTTGTCCTGCGTTGTCGGCTGAACATCATTCTTTTTGTTCGGTTTTGAAGAACTGTTTGATGAAGAAGACGGTTTTTTCTTATCCGAAGAACTGTTGTTTGAACTCTGCTCGGATTTCTCACTTTTTTCAATAGCTGAACTGTTACTGTTCTGCGAATTATCCTTACTGTTCTTTTTATCTTCGGAATTTTTTCTGTCCTTTTTATCTTTGTTTGATTTAGCGGAATCGGTAGGATTTTGAGTGGTTTTCTCTGTTGCAGACACAGAAGTTGTTTCTGTGTCTGCATTTGTTGTCGATAGCGAGGAGGCAGTTGATGCAGTTTGAACTTTATTTTCCGATCTGTTGCCGCCTGCAAAAAATGCTACTGTAAGTGCGGCAATACAAACGCACACCGCAATTAAAAGTATTTGATTTTTTTTAACAAACTTTTTTATCTTTTCCATAACCAATCTTTACTTGTGAACTTTAATCAAACGAGGTTAACGATGATTTTCTGAATTTCTGTTGCATCAACAACATTGATAACACCGTCATGATTTACATCTGCTTTGATAAGTGAAACCTTTGAAAGCTGTTCAAGGTTTACAATCTGCTTCTGAACGAGTGTTGCGTCAATTACAGAAACTGTGTTGTCAAGATTAACATCACCTACGGCATAATTTTCTGCAAGTCGGTCAGTCATATTGTAGAGTGAAGTTTTGCCGTTTACAAGACGGTCAAATGAAACAAAAGCATAGAAACCCTGTTCGGTTGCCATCTGATTGTATGTTGTATCTGTATGACCGAATCCGTTTTCAGCGGAGAAACTCATCATAGCATCGATGAGTGTGTTGCCGTTTTTGATGAATCTTTCATCATTTGTAGGATCAATTCCAAGGCTTGTAAGTGCAACGAGTACCTGTGCACAGCTTTCGCTGTTTACAGAACCCCATGATGCAAATCCGCCGTTTTCATTCTGTGCGTTTGACATTGCTGTGAGTGCTTTATCAATTGCCTCTTTAACATCGCTGTTTGTTGAGTAGTAAGGAGCAAGTGCCTGAATTGCCATACCTGTCATATCAGGATCTGCAGTTGAGCCGAAGAATGTCCAGCCACCGTTTGCTACCTGTGCATCAAGAATTGTCTGTACGAGCTTTTCTCTCGTTGTGGGATTTGCGGCGTCAGTCTGTGGAATTTCATAATCGCCCGTATCAAGTGCAATGAGTGCAAAGACAGGACCGTTGATACCCTGCTTCTTAACATAATCCATATCTGCAAGCGGTTCAAGAAGGTTATATGATGCAACATCTGTAACATCCTTACCGATTGCCGTAAGTGCAAGGATTACTCTTGAATTGTCTGTTGATTTAGTATTGTGAAGCTTTGCAGAACCCTTTTCTTCAACATACTTAACTGCATTCTGATAGTAACTGTCTGCAATTTCGTCTGTGATTTTACCTGCTCTTGCAAGACCGAGGACTGTCCACTCGCCGCCTACTGAAGAAACTGTGGGGGCATCCTGTGATGCAAGATGTTTTGCAACCTCGTCAATCTTGTTTGAAACTGTGTCAGCTGCGGAAGGAGCATATTTCACTGTGAATGTATATACAGTACCGCCTTCACTTGTGTTCATTGACGGCCATGCAGTATCACCGCAACCGATGATAATTTTGTCACCGTCAGAAACACTAACAGTCTGACTTCTCTTGTAAAACGCACTGTCGTCAGAAGGAAGATATTCATTCTTATATTTTCTTGTCTGGAAGTTTTTGTTAGTTGCAGTAGGAACTACATTTACATCAGCTGACGGAGTGTCGATTGTGAGTGTGTAGTCTGTAACTGACGGATCAAATTCGCCCGAAAGCTCGGCACCTGTGATCTCAACCGATTTAACAGTTGTATCGTTATTTGCCCATGTACCGCCGATATCCTCGCCGTAACCGTTTGAAGTATACATAATAGCGATTTCATCACCACTCTCAAGTGTGCCGTTTGCTACTGTATAGGATGCATAACCTGAATTTGTGAACCAGTCATTGAGAGTTCCCATCCAACCGCTCATTGTACCGCCGTCAAATGCAGCAAGACCGTTAATTGACGAGATGTAATTGTTCTCAGCACCTTCCTGTGTGTAGCCGTGATTGTTGAGTGCATCAGCAACGGCTGACATCATAGTAGTGTCATTATTAATGCTTACCCACTCATCAACGAGAACGCCGTCCCACGGAGCGCCGTTTTCTACCGAGTATGTATCATTTCTGACAATTACTCTTACTTTTCCGTCTTCAACTGCGCTTACTGAAAGTGAAACCGTCATAAGTGATGAAATCATCATTACAGAAAGTACAATTGAGAGGATTTTTTTAAAAGATTTGTTCATAGTGTTTTCCTCCATATTGTATTGTGTATATCGAAAGGCAAAATAAAAAAGCCCTCCGTTTTTGGAAGGCACAACAAACAAAACCATACAGACCAAAAGTCTGTACAGATATGGTCGGCTGCACCTCTTCCTTGTCCAAGATTTGCAAAATCCGAGGCATACGGACAGCGACCTGACTTATGGCAATGCCAAATACAGTAATGACTGTTGCTTCGGATTCTCACCGAATTCTCTGTTATCTACTCTGCAAGATGCATTTTGAACCGTAAACCCATATTAAGTTATATACATTTGAAATCTGCATTTAATTATAACACCTGTTTATAGTCGTGTCAATTCCTTAAAATTTTTCTGATATCAGAGTTTATTCGGGTACGATATAAGTTTAGTTTATGGCCGGCTTTTTGTGTAACTCAGTTGTATGAATTGAATATGCTGTTAATAAAAAGTTGAAATCGGTGAATCAGATGAAAGAAAAATGTTCGCTTGACAAGTTACCGCTTGGAGTTACGGGGATTGTCTATCGTGTGAACTGTAATGAAAATATCAAAAACAGAATATTTGATTTTGGTATTATGGAGAACAGTCCTGTTATCCCCTTGTTTACAAGTCCGTTCGGTGATCCGTCTGCGTATCTTGTTAAAAATGCCGTTGTGGCACTGAGAAATAACGATTGCAAAGATATCATTGTTACTCCTGAATAAAAGGAGGCTTTTTTATTGTTTTCTACGGATAAATCATCTTTTAATAAAAAGGATGTATCGGATTGGGATTACAAAATTTCACTTGCCGGTAATCCTAATGTAGGCAAGAGTACAATTTTTAACGAACTGACGGGATTAAGACAGCACACGGGAAACTGGACGGGTAAAACAGTTGAGTTTGCCAGAGGTTGTTGCAAAATCAAAGACGCAAGATTTTGTATTACGGACTTACCGGGATGCTATTCCCTGCTTTCATTTTCGGGCGAAGAGGCGGTAACAAGGGAGTGTCTTATACAAAATCAAAATGACTGCGTTGTAATAGTTGTTGACTGCGGAGTTATTGAAAGAAATCTTTCATTTGCATTGCAGGTGTTATCTGTCACAAAGAATGCTGTTCTTTGTCTTAATCTTTGTGATGAGGCTGAAAAAAACGGTATAAAAATCGACTGCGACGAGTTATCGCTAAATCTTGGAATACCTGTTGTGAAAACCTGTGCAACAGACAAAAAAGGTTTGGATGAATTAAAAAAAGCGATCTATAATGTATGCAGCGGAAAGATAAAATGTTTTAGGGTAGAAAGAAATTTTGAAGGCGTTGATATACTATCCGAAAAAAACTACAAACAGAATATTGAAAAGCTTTCGCAAATTGGCAACAAAATTTCAAGTGACTGCGTAAAATATGAAAAATCAGAGTTAAATGCTTGTACAAGAAAGCTTGATAAAATACTTACAAGCAAAACCACGGGAATACCGATTATGCTGGCAATGCTTGGCATATTGTTCTGGATAACGGTTGTCGGTGCAAATTATCCGAGCGAATGGTTAAGCAATTTGTTTGGCTTTATAAAAGAGAAACTGTATATTCTTTTTGATTTTTTACACGCTCCCGATGTTGTAACGGGACTTTTGATTGACGGAGTTTATACAACTCTGTCATGGGTGGTATCTGTAATGCTGCCGCCTATGGCTATATTCTTTCCGCTATTTTCACTTGTTGAGGATTCGGGATATCTGCCGAGAATTGCATTTAATCTTGATAGGTATTTTTCAAAGTGCGGTGCACACGGAAAGCAAAGTCTTGCTATGGCAATGGGGCTTGGCTGTAATGCCTGCGGAGTTACGGGTTGCAGAATCATCGAGTCACCAAAGGAACGGCTGATTGCAATTCTTACAAATAATTTTATGCCGTGTAACGGACGGTTTCCCACAATCATTGCATTACTGCTCATGTTCTTTGCAGGTACGGCATTTACGCTGAGCAGTTCGCTTGAGGTAGCGGCATTGTTGATTGGAATAATAGTTTTCTGTGTTTTTATAACACTTGTTATATCTAAGGTACTTTCAGTCACAATATTGAAAGGCGAACAGTCCGGATTTGTGCTTGAGCTTCCGCCGTACAGAAAGCCGCAGATTTTAAAAACTATTGTCCGTTCGCTGTTGGACAGAACATTATTTGTTTTAGGAAGGGCTGTTGCGGTTGCCGCTCCGGCAGGTGCGATAATCTGGATTCTTGCAAATGTGCATATAAGCGATGTTTCACTTTTAAAATACTGTACTGATTTTTTAGATCCGTTCGGCAGATTTATCGGGGTTGACGGCGTTATAATAATGGCATTTATACTTGGATTTCCTGCGAATGAAACCGTTATTCCGATTATAATTATGTCATATATGGCAAGCGGTACTCTTGTTGATTATTCAAGCTACGATCAGCTGTTTCAACTTCTCAGTATGAACGGCTGGACGATTACAACGGCTGTATGCACGATTATTCTTTGTATTCTTCATTATCCGTGTTCAACAACCTGTCTGACAATAAAAAAAGAAACAGGCAGCCTTAAATGGACGCTTGTTTCTATGGCTTTGCCTACTGCAATGGGAATTGTGCTTTGTATGATTACAGCAGGTGTTATGAGATTATTTTAAGTCAATAACTTCAAAATCATCGGGAACAAATATATTTCCGTTAAAAACTGTTCTCGCCTCTGAAGTATATGTTTTTTTGCGTGTTTGAAGTGTTTCGTCCTCGGTGTGATACAGGATAAGATTTTTTGCAAAAAGACTCTCTGCAAGTTTTCCTGCATCAAGCGCTGTGCTGTGGAATTTTTCGTAGGGCTTAAAAATATCTTTTTGACTGTAAAGACAAAAAGCTTCACACATAAGATAATCGCAGTTTTGAACAAAATTTCTGCATTTTTCATTGAACGGTTCATCACCGAGACAGGCGAGAACTTTTCCTGACGGAAAAACAGCCTTGAATCCGAATTGCTTTGTTTTGTCTGAAAATATATCAAAGAAAGTGAGTCGGATACTGCCGGCATTTTGCATTTCACCGTCTTTTACTTCATTGATGAAAATTTTTGTATTGATATTTTTGAGAAATTTCGGTGCAAGTGTGTGGTTGCAAATTGCCGTGATTGAATCAACACATTCATCGTGGCAGTAAATATTAAAATTACCGTCATATTTGCCTGAATTCATAAGAGCGCTTATTTGCCTTATTACCCACACGGCACCTAATATATGGTCGGTGTGAGAATGAGTAATAAACATTGTTTTTATGCTGTTCCAAGCTACTCCGGATTTCTTAATTGCGGATAAAATTCCGTTTCCGCCGCCTGCGTCAACAAGAAGACAGTCGTTTTCGGATTTCAGAAGAAAACAGGTATTATAACAGTCGGTAACCATCGCACTTCCTGTGCCGAGCATAATAATTTTTTCGTTCATACAGCACCTCGAAAATACAGGCAGATACAAGAAAAATGTATCTGCCTGTAAATTTTATTGTAATTTTATCCTTCTGCTTCTGCAACCTTCATCATAATGGCACATTCCATTCTTTTTCTGAAAAGCTCACAGCCGTATTCGTAAATACCTGTGATTGAGCCTGTTGCATGATAAGCGTTTGCGGCACAACCGCCGCTGCAATAAAGTCTTGCCCAGCAGTCTTTGCAGTCGGGACGGGCGTATGCGTTACAAAGCTTAAATTCGTCCTGAATTTTCGTGTTTGAAACACCGTTAAAGATATCGCCGAGCTTGTACTTTTCATCGCCTACAAATTGATGACAGGGATAGAGGTCGCCCCAAGGTGTTACAGCCATATATTCTGTACCCGAACCGCAACCCGAGATTCTCTTATAAATGCACGGACCGCCTGTAAGGTCAATCATATAATGATAGAAGGTGAGCGGTCTGCCCTCTTTTTCACGCTTGAGCATTTCCTTTGCAAGAATTTCGTACTGTTCAAAAAGGATAGGCAAATCGTCATATGTAAGTGCATATGGGTCATCGGGAGCACATACAACCGGCTCCATTGAAAGCTCTGTAAATCCCAAATCCGCCATATGGAAAATATCGTTTGTAAAGTCTGTGTTATTATGTGTATAAGTGCCTCTTACATAGTAACCCTTGTTGCCTCTTTTTTTGACAAATTCCTGGAATTTCGGAACGATAATGTCATAACTGCCCTTGCCGTTTACAGTTTTGCGAAGATGGTCATGCACTTCTTTTCTGCCGTCAAGGCTGAGAACTACATTATGACATTCTTTGTTTGCAAATTCAATTACATCGTCATCAACAAGCATACCGTTTGTTGTAAGTGTAAAACGGAAGTTTTTGTTGTGTTCCTTTTCAATGCTTCTTGCATAGGCAACAATCTGCTTTACAACGTCAAAGTTCATAAGAGGTTCTCCGCCGAAGAAGTCAACCTCAAGGTTTACTCTGCTGCCTGAATTTTCAATGAGAAAGTCAATTGCTCTCTTGCCCACTTCAAAGCTCATCAGCGCTCTCTCGCCGTGGTATTTGCCCTGACTTGCAAAGCAGTATTCGCAGTTAAGGTTACAGGTGTGAGCAATGTGCAGACAAAGTGCTTTGATTACTGTGTTTCTCTTTTTAAAGTCAAATGCAAGGTTTTCGTACTTGTCGTCTGTAAAGAGCTTTCCCTGTTTCTCAAGCTCTTTTACATCATCAATGCAGTCTGAGATTTCTTCTTTTGTAATCTCAGGATTGTCTGCATATTTTGAAAGCATTTCGTCGATTATCTGTTCTTTTGTTGCGTTTTTGTACATTGCAATAACATCATAAGCAAGGTCATCGACTGCGTGTACACTGCCGCTGTAAACATCAAGAACTATGTTGTATCCGTTAAGTTTATACTGATGAATCATAATATCTCCGTTAGACAAAAGGAAAGCCGTTAACCCTTTGGGAAAACGGCGATAATCCTTAATAATCAAATTAAAATAGAATTATTTCTCGCTCATGCACTTTTCACACTGCTGGTTAGCAACGCCGCAAGATGTCTTACACGCTGACTGACATGAAGTCTGGCACTCGCCGCAACCGCCTGTCTTAACGCTCTTCTTGAGGTCACGAGTTTCGATAGTTTTAATTCTCTTCATAATAAATCAAACTCCTTGTTAGATTTTGTTAGTTTAATATTATCACACAGCCATTGATTTGTCAATCTTTTTTAACTACGCTTATGTTGTCCGTCATACCGCCTTTTGTTGACATAATCTCAACCTTGCAGGCTGAAAGATATTCAATGTAATTTATAAGTTCCTTGCTTATAATTTCACCGGGTATGATGAGGGGAATTCCGGGTGGATATGCCCAGATATACTCGGCAGAAGTTCTGAATTCCGAATTTTGAAACGGAATAGTTTCTTTGTTGAATTTGTACAACTCGCAGGCGTTGAAATTTTTGCCTGTGTAGAGATTTTTTAACGGAACACGCTCGGTGTCGGCTCCTTTTGAAAGTTCGCTGTCAATTGAAATCAGAGCGTCTGAAAGCATATCAAAAGCTTTTTCAGTGTCACAAACAGATGTCATGGCAATTACATAGTCCGAATATGCCATTTCGGTTTCAATCTGATAATTATTTCGCAGTATTTCGGCAAGCTTTGTTCCCGAAATATTTGCGTTCGCTGTTGAAATTACAATTTTGCCGATATCATAATCAAAATCAGTATCGCTTTTATCATAAATTTTCAGATATTTTAGATTTTTAAGTTTTTCTCTGACCGTTTTAAGATTGCAACAATATTCCTTGAATTTATCTTTGCTGTTTTCGCAGAAATCAAGGCATTTTTCGATTGAACTCATTAAAATATATGACGGACTGCTTGTTTCAAATACAGCCAAATTTTCGGCAAGAATTTCAGAAAGCTCGCTGTCATTTGTTATGAGCAATGCAGTTTGAGTTAATGACGGCAAAGTTTTGTGCAGACTCAATACTGCTGCGTCTGCACCGCAGTTAAGTGCTTCATCGGGAAAACTGTCTGAAAACGGAAAATGCGCTCCGTGAGCTTCGTCAACAAGTAATTTTGCTCCGTGTTTGTGACAGATTTCGGAGATTGACTTTATATCCGAAACAACTCCTTCATATGTAGGCGAGGTTATGATTACAAGTCTGATTTCATCATTGTGTTTTGTAAGTTTATCTTCTATATCGCAAGGTGAAACCGATGTAAGAATATTGTATCTGCTGTCTGTATCGGGAAAAATGTAATCGACATTGAGATTAAACAGTTCTGCTGAATTATATACAGATTTGTGGCAGTTACGAGCCATTAAGATTTTGTCGCCTTGATTTGTCATTGATCGGATTGCAGAAAGTATTCCGCCTGTTGAACCGTTAATCAGAATGAAAGCATTTTTTGCATTGTAAAGTTTTGCAGCCTTTTTCTGAATTTCATCAATAACTTCGTTTGGTGAATGGAGATTGTCAAAATCATGAATTTCGGTTATATCGATATTATACGGTATTATACCCTCTTCTGTAATGTCCGTTCTTTTGTGTCCGGGCATATGAAAAGGATATATGCCGCTTTTTGAATAATTTTTAAGCTTGTCGTACAGCATATATCCTCCGATATTTTAAATATTTAGTTTGTACCGAACTCAGCGAGTTCAAGTCCCTTGTTGTGTTCAAGCGCCCAGTTTATGCTCCAGTAGCTTGTAAAGAGCAAAAGATGATTGCCTTTAAGATCCTGAATTTTCTTAGTATCCGACGCAAGGTCGAGAGTTTTCGGATCAATGTCATCGTTTACAATCCAACGGATAAATTCATATGGGAGTGTTTCCATAATGATATCACAGTTGTACTCGTTTTGAAGTCTGTATTTAAGAACATCAAACTGAAGTACGCCTACAACGCCAACGATAACTTCCTCCATACCTGCGTCAAGCTCCTGGAAAATCTGAATTGCACCTTCCTGTGCAATCTGACTTGTACCCTTGATGAACTGTTTGCGCTTCATTGTGTCTTTCTGACGGACAAGTGCAAAGTGTTCGGGAGCAAATGTAGGAATTCCCCTGAACTGTACCTTGTGTCCCGGTGAACAGATTGTGTCACCGATTGAGAAAATGCCCGGATCAAACACACCGATGATGTCGCCCGCATATGCCTCGTCAACAATTTCTCTTTCCTGAGCCATAATCTGCTGTGGCTGTGAAAGACGCATTTTTTTGTTGCCCTGAACATGGAACACTTCCATATTCTTTTCAAACTTGCCGCTGCAGATGCGCATAAATGCAACTCTGTCACGGTGAGCCTTATTCATGTTTGCCTGAATTTTGAAAACAAATGCAGAGAAAAAGTCTGACATAGGCTCAACCTTTTCATCAACTGTTTCTCTTGGCAGAGGTGGAGTTGTGAGCTGTAAGAACTGTTCAAGGAATGGCTCAACACCAAAGTTTGTAAGAGCCGAACCGAAGAATACAGGAGTAAGCTGACCGTTGCGGACTGCTTCAAGGTCAAATTCATCGCCTGCACCGTCAAGAAGTTCTATTTCATCAAACAAATCCTGCTTATGATAGTAGCCTATTGTATCTTCAAGGGCAGGATCGTCAAGCGTAAGTTCTTTCTTTTCAACTTCTTTCTGACCGTTATTAGCGGTGAAAGCAAGGATTTTCTTAGACTTTCTGTCATACACACCCTTGAATTCCTTACCTGAACCGATTGGCCAGTTTACGGGATAGGTGTGAATTCCGAGAACATTTTCAATGTCTTCAAGAAGGTCAAAAGAATTTTTTGCATCTCTGTCCATCTTGTTGATGAATGTAATGATAGGAATATTACGCATTACACAGACCTTGAAAAGTTTGATAGTCTGTTTCTCAACACCCTTTGAACCGTCAATTACCATTACGGCAGAGTCTGCCGCCATAAGTGTACGGTAGGTATCTTCCGAGAAATCCTCATGTCCCGGTGTGTCAAGAATATTTATGCAATAACCGTTATATTTAAACTGCAAAACCGATGATGTAACAGAAATACCACGCTGTTTTTCAATTTCCATCCAGTCGGACACAGCATGCTTTGCGGTTCTTTTGCCTTTTACCGAACCTGCAAGGTTAATTGCTCCGCCGTAGAGCAAGAGCTTTTCCGTAAGTGTTGTTTTACCCGCATCAGGATGTGAAATAATCGCAAAGGTTCTGCGCTTGCTGATTTCTTCTTTAAATGAACTCATATCTTTCTTCCCTTCGGAGGTTAAGTATATCCACAATTCTATATTTTACTATTTTTGGATGGTATATGTCAATAAAGAATGAAGAAAATGTGAGAAAAATAATTGCTACAAAAACTTGACAAATTTGTAAATATATTGTAATATATTGGTACAGAAGGACTTAATGTGATTTTTCCTATTTTTTCATATACCTTCCAAATCGAGGCAGAAACTTGTGTTTCTGCCTCAAAATCATTTATGAGGTTTTTTATGAGTAATTCTATCGGTCTTTACATTCACATACCGTTTTGTAAGCACAAATGTCCGTATTGCGATTTTTTCAGCGGCAATGCAGACGAAAACGCTTTCGATAATTATGTGATTGAATTAAAAGATAAAATAAAATACTGGTCTGAAAAAGCCAAAAGAGATGTTGCAACCGTATATTTCGGCGGCGGTACGCCGAGTGTTTTGGGTGCAGACAGACTTTGTGATATTCTTGATTTTATCAAGTTCAATTTTAATATTCAAAATAATGCTGAGATTACGGTTGAAGTCAATCCCGACTCCGCCAAAACTATTGATTTTGAAAAAATGTATGCCTGCGGATTTAATCGCATTTCAATGGGAATGCAGACTGCTGTTGAAGATGAATTAAGGCTGCTTGGGAGAATTCACAGCATAGATGACGCAAAGACTTCTGTTGAAAGGGCTAAAAGTGCGGGATTTAATAATATTTCACTTGATTTGATGATGGGAATTCCTAATCAGACAATTGAAAGCCTTGAAAAATCAATCAGTTTCTGTGCCGATTGCGAAGTTACTCATATTTCATCATACATTTTGAAAATTGAGGAGAATACTCCGTTTTATAAGGTGCAAAATAAACTTAAGCTTGCCGATGATGATACGCAGGCTGAAATGTATCTGAGAGCTGTTGAAATGCTTGATTCTCTCGGATACAAGCAATATGAAATTTCTAATTTTTCAAAACAGGGTTATGAAAGCCGACATAATACCAATTACTGGAGATGCGGTGAATATATCGGCATAGGTCCGTCTGCACACTCATTTTTTGAGGGCAAAAGGTTCTTTTATTCGAGAAGCATGGACGATTTTAATAACAATAAGCTGTCTTTTGAAGGTACGGGCGGAGATGAGGAGGAATTTATTATGCTCTCTCTCAGGCTGAAAAGCGGTCTTAATTATTCTGAATTTGAGGAAAAATTCGGATACACTCTCCCCTCTTACATTATCAAAAAAGCTAAAGAGTATGAAAAATACGGCTATACAAATGTTACAGACAAGTCGATCAGCTTTACACCGAAAGGTTTTCTTGTTTCAAATTCAATAATCAGTGAACTGATATAAAAAACGCTCCGAGAATAAATTCGGAGCGTTAATTTTATGTTATGAATTTGTATGTCAGATTAATACAATGAAGGGTATGAACCGCCGCCGATAAGCGATGTAAGAACACTTGTTGTAAATGTACTTGTGTTAAATGACCACATAGTAAGTTTTGCGCCGATGAAGAATACAATCATAAATGCAACGGCAACGATGAGTGTGAGAATTAAAGTGAATAATGCAGAGTTCTTTGCTTCGGGAACATTAGCTTTTACCTGATTTACAAGTGAAATAACAAGGTAAAGCATAACGATTACGAAGAAGAACAGGAACATATATACGCTGATTAATGCGCAAAGACCTGCCAAAATCCAACCGATTGATGCCGGAATAGATTCAATTGAAAATGTAATGAATGAATCAATAAATGCTTTGGCTGTGTTTTCTTCGGTTTTGTATTTCTTTACATATGCAAAGAGAATAACAGAATAGAAGCCGCCGATAAGGACAGCAGTAACAAGACTTACAAGAAGTGTTTTCGGAAAATCAAGTGCGCTCATAGAAAGCATAAGAAACATATTGCCAAGAATGAGTGCAATAAAGAAAATTGCTGAGAAAAGAGCGCCGAGAATGATATCTTTTTCAGCCTTTGCTGTTTTGATAACAGTTTTGGAATCCTTAAAGAATGAAGTGAATACAACAGGAATGTTCTTTAAAGCCTTAACAAAAGCATTTTCCCCAATGGGTGCTGTGTTATTTACGGCATAAGGCGACTGCTGTGTCTGAGGGTTTTGCGGCTGTGCATACTGTTGCTGAACAGGGTTCTGATACTGTGGCTGTTGTGGTTGAACAGGCTGCTGATACTGAGGCTGTGCCTGTGCATTTGCCTGCTGAGCCTGTGCGTGAGCGGCTCTTGACTTTTCGCAGTTGCAAACAGCATTGTCTTCAAGCTGTGCTCCACAATATTTACAGAATTTCATGGTGATTCCTCCAAGATAAAATAATATGTAACAGGTCTTATAGCTACCTGTTGTTTGTTTATTGAGAAGTGATAACATCAACGCTCACATTATATCACAAATTACAGCAATAATTCAATATTTCTTACAATTTTTTAATTTTTTACACTACAGAAAATTATATGTTAAAATAATGAAATGATGTACACATAGCAAATAATGACAATAAAACAGCGGCAAAAACTATAAACTTTAGCTTTTGCCGCTGTGGTTTAGTAATAATACCTTATAAATTTTATATTGTAGTAATCACAGGTTGTGATGTCGTTGGTGTCAATCTCATTTATAAGGATATAATCCTGAGCAACACCTAAAAGATAGCCTGTTTTCTGAACAATTGTGTTTGCTCCCATGAGAAAATCAACGGTGATTCGTCTTCCGATTTGTGTTCGCATAAAACCGTTGTGATATCTCAGATTTTCGGCTGTTACAGGAAACGGATATTGATAATCACTCATCGACATTCCAATATTCTGCCTTATCGGCGTTGCAACGGTGGCTCCGGAGCTCGCCGTTGTAGCAGGGGTTGCAGGCAAAACAGGTATAGATGTATCTATTTTTTTTAAGTTCTTAATGAACGGTATATTTTGAAGACTTCCGCTGTATTTATTTATATTTTCAGGTTGTTCTTCTGATGTACTTCCGCCCTCTTCATATGCTATTTCTGCCTGTTCAAGCGAGGGATTGTCATTTGATTTTTGAACTTTTTCTGTCATATTGGGGTGTGCAACAGACGGTGCGCCCTGATTGTGTCGCATAATTTCGTCAATCGCAGGAATATAACATCCGATATCCGCTGTGTTTGACGGACATGAATTGTTGAGGCAGGCTTTGTTTTTGTCAAGTCCGTAATGATGTTCGGGATTAATCTGATTTGTCATCGGAGTTGTGTTAACTGTCATATTTGAAGAATTATCCATTAAGCTATGCTCCTTTATGTTTTGGAATAAGCCTCGGTAGGCGAATAAAAGCAATGATCCCCTACCCTGTTGTAAATTACTCCGTTGTTTGACGGAAAAAATGTTGGACAGGTATCTGAAAATGGATTAAAATAGAAAATTGAATTTCCGACAGATGAATCGGTATTGCCCGCCAATGCCCAATCGGCAATGTTATAGTGAATTTCGTCAGGGCGTATATTATAAACATTCTGAGGATTATATTGTCCTCCGACAGTTGTTTTAAGACAGGTAAATTGATTTGGTTGTTCCATTATGGCACGGAAATCTCCGCCCTTGCTGACTCTTGCAAATTCCCCGTCTGGAACACGGGTTCGGTTTACAATTACCGACGCAACGGCACGCATTCCGTTTTCACCTTCCCCACCTGCCTCACATTTTAAAAGCCTTGCAAGCAATTCTCTTGTACTCAATGCCACCTTTTTTCACCAACCGTTATTTTATTCAATGATATTTTATGCATAAATTAACTTGTTGTTACAAAGAAAAAGCTTGTGATAAATGTGTTATTCACGCAGACAGAAAATTCTGTTTTATAGAAGCAACTCAGACGGTGTTCGATAATCTTTTGAGATGCCAACTACAACATTTATTCAGATTAGCTGTTGCTGTCTACCGCTTTACTTGCTTTTGCAGGGCTATTTTGCCAATCACCGAACCATCAGATAAATTGTTTGCTTTGAGTAATATTATTGATTTTTTATTGACACTATCATCAATAGTGCGTATAATGATATTGGAACCCGAATTTTTAAGTCGGCTGGGTAATTGGTACCCTGACTTCTTAAAAATATTCTGGGTTCTTTTTTTGTCTAAATAAAAAAATCCTGTTTTCCCTGTTGTTTCTAAAGCAACAGTTTCTTTGATTAAATCATTGATGTTGTTTTTGCCGTCATCGTTCACAAGCCAATCATCGTATTCTTCGTCCATTAAAAATTTCAGCGTATCGTGTATTACACTGGCTTTTTCATCTGTAAAATCATAATCTTCATCAAGCGAGAATTTTTCTTTTACTCCTGCGGAAAGTTCTTGCCCAATCTCTTGATTAACTCCTGCTCTGTTGGATTGTCCTTCATTAACTTTTCCATTTTTAACAGAGTTTCGTCCGATGTCATTGAATTGCTTACTCTTAATGTTGTATTATCCGAGTATAAGTTCAAACTGTTTAGTATAATCTCTGAGTAATTGTCTAAATACTTTCTTACTATCATAATTGTTTTCCTCTAATTTAATTATAAAATTTGCGATTTTGTTGCCATCGGTTATATTATAATCTATATTTCGGATTGCATAAACCTTTTCTAAAGGATTATCGTCAAAAGTATTGTCGTAGATAACTAATTTGTACTGATACTTTGAGTCCACTTCACACTCAACAAGAATTGAGTTATCATTTATTCTTAATCCCGAATCAAGTCCTGTTGACATAGCGTGCGTGAATTTCCGCCATTCTTCTGCCGTTAAGACTTCAGAGAACTTTCCACCGTGTTTAGGATTTATTTCAAATCCTAATATTACCAAGTTAGAATGCAATGAATATCAAAAAGAAATGGTACTGCAATCATAACAGGATTTTTAGATTATACTTATCAATAAATACAGGGCGTGAAAATAATTAGCCACTCATAAATATACTCGATTTTTTCGGATTACCCCCCGACTATTGATATTGAGCAAAAAAACACCGTAATTCTAACAGAACTACGGTGTTTTTTATGGCGGAGACGGTGGGATTCGAACCCACGACCCTCAGGGGGCATCATGATTTCGAGTCATGTCCGTTATGACCACTTCGATACGTCTCCGAATATTGGTGATTTACCTTGATTATTGTACTTGTTTTTTGTGCGATTGTCAAGTAAAATTACACAAATTTGTAAATTTTAAATTTAATCCGTAAAAGCATAAATAAGTGTCTGCGATTATTATATGAATACTTATGCTTGATTTTGTGGACATTTTTTTGAAAATCATGTACGAAAAGATTATTGAAACAACCATACTCAAATTATCAATCGGCACAACTGCACCTGCGAGATCGTCTTGCAAGACTTTGAACAGCAGGGTTATGAACAGCCTCTTGCGGCACATGAAAGGCAGATATAGGCAAATTTATCTTTTGGATTTTATTTTCAGAAGACGGTTTTCCTTTTGCAAAAATAAGCAACCTAGCAATTATAAGCAACGCTTATGCGGATTGATGTTCCGAAATTTGATTAAGTTCCTTCTATGCTTTTAGGGTGTATTTTCCGTTTTTGATTATAACAAAATCCTTTGCCATAAGTTTGTGAAGAAGTTGCTTCGATTTTTTATGACTTATTCCGAGAAGTTCGGAAATTTCTTTTGAAGTTACCGTGATATTGTCAGTAATGTATGAAATTACGGCATCCTGCCTGTCTGTTTCAATATCGGGACGATTTTGTAAAATTTGAGTTTTAGTTGATTTGCTTTCAGGAACAAACGAAAGCTTTAGGGTGATGCTTTCGGGGTTGAAACTTTCTTCAATGACCGGCAGAACAAGTTCGTGACTTTTCCAAACGGAGAAAATATTAGAAATACCGAATCCGTCGTTACTGCCGATTCCTATCAAATTAAACATACGCATAATTGCCGTGTTTCTGGGGTCGGATATACCACCCGCTCTTGCGGCGTCGAGTTCAACTCTAAATCCGCCCGGATTGGATATTGTAATGCTTTCATCATCTTTCATAACAACAACACCATTTGAACCATAATAGTCGGCATTTATAAGGCAGTTTGCAAGAGCTTCCTGTAAGGCACTTGTAATCGGTGTAATGTCTGATTTTATGTTTGCTGTCAGTTTTATATCGTATGAAATTTTTTCAAAGACCTTTATAAAGAAATCATAAAGGTTTTCACAGTCAGAATTTAAATCTGATGAAATAATTGTGTGTTTATCATCTTGTGTTGTTTCCTTATATTCAAGACAATAGGACGGGTATTCTTTTTTGATGAACTCTGACTTACCGAACATAAGAAGTCCTGCGGCTGTAGGGTGAAACAAAAGGTCTTCCCCTACTCCGATTGCCCCTATTGCCTGCAAGAAATCTTTATCCGACAAATTTTGAAGCCGATTATTTGGCTTAACAGTTGACATTTTTATTCGGTAGCTATGGAGTGAATCGGTATTAAATACGGAAGCAGTCATGCATTCGATGATATTCATATCCTGTGTTTTAATCTTGGAATCACGCACCATAGCGTTAATTTGGTCGAGTGTGCAACGGTAGTCACCCTCGCCGTTTCTTCTGTATGAATTATGAATACTGCCGTCAAGATACACGGGACGGTCAAATCTTTTGGCTTTTGGCACTGTAATAACGATAATATGCTTTTCTTCAATTTTTTGCACATAAACATCATCATATGAAAGAATGTTTGTACTTACTTTTTGAATATCGTTTGCTATCTCCCAAAATTCCTCGATAAGTTCATCCGGATCGGGAAGATTTACGGGATGAAGTGATTTGTCCCTGTATTCTTCTACACCTAAAAGTATAATTCCTCCTAGTGTATTTGCAAATGATGAATATGTTTCCCACAAGCTTTTAGGTAATCCGCCTGTTGCCTTTTTGGCCTCTATTCGATTGTTTTCTCTGTATTTTTCAATGTTGTTGAGGTCAATCACATTCATCCCTCCGTTATCCTATAAAATAATGTTACAGTATTGTTTTTAATATGTCAACGCAGAAAAGGAACAAACGTTATAGTTGTTCCTTTTGCGTTTAGTGGTTATATTTAATTGAGTTTCCAATTACTGCTTTCGGACTGTAAGTTCATCATATGAACAAATATTCCGTTCAATTTTTTAAGGCTTTCTGCTGTACCTTCTTCTGCAACAACACCGTCTGACAAAACTACAATTTTGTCTGCACCTGCAACTGTTCTCATTCTGTGAGCAATTACAATTACGGTCTTATTTTTGATAAGTTTTGAAAGAGCTGTTTGAATAAGAGTTTCGTTTTCTACATCAAGTGATGCTGTAGCTTCATCAAGGAGGATAATCGGAGCGTCTTTAAGAAATGCTCGTGCAATTGAAACACGCTGTCTTTCACCGCCTGAGAGCTGACAGCCGTTTTCACCAATGTCGGTATTATAACCGTTGGGAAGTTTAGAAACAAATTCATCGCAGTTTGCAAGTTTTGCGGCAAGGAGAACTTCCTCATCTGTAGCGTCCTTTTTGCCGAGTCTGATGTTTTCCATAATCGTATTGTTGAAGAGGGTTACATCTTGGAAAACGATTGAATAAAGTGATAACAAAGTTTCGGGTTCAATCTTGGAAATATCCATACCACCCACGGTGATTTTGCCCTTGTTAATATCCCAGAATCTTGCGGCAAGTCTTGATACGGTAGTTTTACCGCCGCCTGATGGGCCGATAAGTGCGGTAACTTCGCCTTGCTTAGCTGTGAACGAAACATCCTTGAGAACATTATCTTTGTTGTTGTATGAGAATTCTACATTCTTAAATTTAACATCATAGCCTTTATTTGTAAGCCTTGTGTTGCCTGTCTGAACATCATGATCAAGAATTTCGTTCATTCTCGCAACATTCGTGTTTGTGCTGATGATTGCGGCAAGGTTCTGTAAAGCAGACTGCATTGGATCATAGAGTCTTGATACAACAAGCAAAAACATAAAGAATGTAAGTACATCAAGCTGTCCGTTTACGAGCAAAATTGAGCCGACAAGTGCTGTTGTGGCAATGCCGAGTTTGAGGACAAGTCCTGCGGATACAACAAATGTTGATGTGCCGAATTCGTTGATTATTGAGCGTTTTTCTACATTGTCTATCTTTGTGTCAAGGCCTGCCATATATGACTGTTCGGCGTTATTTGCCTTTAAGTCCTGAATTGTTTCGATACATTCCTGAATTCCGTCTGCACAAGCCATTTTAGCATCCATTGACTTGCGGTTTAAACTCTTCTGAACTTTTGATGACAAGCCGATTATCGCAAATGCAACCGGAAGAACCCAAAGAGAAGCAATTGCCATTCTCCAATCAAAAAAGAAAAGGCTGATTGCGATTACTACGGTTGAAATCATAGCTCCGATAAACGGCGGGATGAAATGAGAAAATGCTGTTTCAAGGTATGTACAGTCTGCCATAATTGTGCTTGTGAGGTCGGCAAGGTCTTTTTTGCCAAAGAATGACAGAGGGATTTTCCTTAACTTTTCAGCAAGCGTAATTCTTCTTGTGCCTGTTTCTACATATGTTGCAAGAAAGGTTGAATTGTACTGCCAATATGTTACTGCAAAAATCAGAGCAAGTGCTATGATACATCCCACAATGTAGAACCATATTTTTTCGGGTTTTATGCCGCCGTTTAGCAAATCGTTTACGAAAAAGTAAAGTAAACCTACAGGAAACATAAATGAAATGTTCTGTACAGCACAGGCGATTATACCTTGAATAAGGTCTTTTGCGCCTCTTTCCGAAAGAGCAAATTTATGCTGAAGTTTTTTAATCATCATTTACCCTCCTTTGAAATTTTCCAGTTTACTGATAAAACATAGTTTTTCATCATTTTTGCATATATGCCGCCTTTTGCAACGAGTTCGTCATTTGTACCTGATTCGGCAATCTTGCCGTTTTCAAGAAGATAGATTTTATCGGCATTTGCAATGGTGGAAAGTCTGTGTGCAATCATAATAACTGTTTTATCCTTTGCAAGTTCATTGATTGCCTGCTGAACTTTAGCTTCGTTATCGGGGTCTGCAAAAGCGGTAGCTTCATCAAGAATAAGAATAGGAGCATTTTTGAGAATAGCTCTTGCAATGCTGATTCTCTGTTGTTCACCGCCTGAAAGGTATGTGCCGTGTGTTCCGATTACTGTGTTGATACCTTCGGGGAATTTCTTAATTATGTCATCACATTGTGCTTTGTGAATAGCTTGAAGTACTTCTTCATTTGTAGCGTCAGGTCTTGCCATTTTGACATTATCAAGAATTGTGCCTTTTATTAATCGGCTGTTCTGGAAAACAAATGATACTGTATTCATCAAAACGGTTTTGTCAATGTTCTGGACATTTACACCGCCGATAAACACCTCTCCCTCATCTGCATCAAAAAATCTGCTTATGAGGTTTGCAAGCGTGGTTTTACCGCCGCCGGACTGTCCGACAAATGCGACTGTTTCATTTGGCTTAATTGAAAGCGATATATTGTCAATTGCTTTTTTTGTTTTATTTTCCTTATCGTAGCTGTAAGAAACCGATTTTAGAACAACGGAATTATCTTTAGGTGTTTTTACATCTGTGCTTTCAAGCGGTTCAAGATTAAGGATTGAGTCAATTCTCTTGAGTGCGTCTGTAACAAGCATTGTGTTCTCACTCTGGAACATTATTTTTGTCATTGTAACGGTTAATACAGGAGTTATGATAATATAGAACAAGATGCTGAGAATTAAATCGGTTGTTACTCCGCCTGAAGTAAACCACATACCTGCAACAAGGATAAATGCAAAAATTCCGTTAATAAGCATTGTAAGAATACACATTGGCTTTCTCATACTCTCGGTATAAGAAATTGCCCATGTGCTGTAGTTGTCAATAGACTTTTTGAAACGGTGAAATGAAAAAACAGACTGACCGAAAGTTTTTACTACAGGAATACCTCTTACATACTCAACAGCTTCATTTGACATATCTTCAAGAGCATTCTGATATTCTTCCATTTTAGTTTTAAGTGTAGGTCCTGTCATCTGTGTGAACATAATAACAAAACTCAGCAAAATAGGAATTAAGCAGAAAAGACCGAATCTCCAATCAAAGAAAAACAGCATAAACAGAAGTCCGATAGGTGTTATGTATGCGGTTACCATATCGGGCAACTGATGAGCAAGGTATGTTTCAGTTGATTCTGAACATTCGTTGACCGTTTTTCGTACTTTACCGCTTCCGAGAGCTTCAAGAGTTCCGAGGGGTAACTTAATGATGTGGTGCATCATATCTTTTCGCAGATTTGTCTGAACCCGAAAAGCTGCTTTGTGCGAACATAAAAGTCCTGCAACATAGATTAAAAATGCGGCAGCGGCAAATATTACTGCCATCCATCCGTTGTGTACAAGACTTGTTGCCTTTGAAAAGTCAGGCATTACTTCAAGTACTTCTTTGATAATCTTCCAAAGATAATAGAAAGGAACAAGTGCAAACACAGCACTGATTCCCGAGAGAATCCAGGAAGCATAAGTAAAGTATTTGTGATTTCCTGCGTAGGACATAAGTCTTGATAAATTTGATTGCTTTTTCAAGAATAGACCTCCTCCAAGTGGATAATTTATATCTGATACGAAAACGCTGCAGTCATTTTCTGTTATCATTCAAATTCAGGTTAGCTATCGCTAACTGCTGTTCAAAAATAATAGGACTTAATCCTGCCCCATTATTTTCGTCCAACCTGCCGTGTAGAATTCACGCATTTCATCAAGGTAAAGTTTTGCGTCCTCAATCGGCATTTCGTGGATTATAAGTTCAAAATAGGTATTGAACATACCCGTAATAATCATATGCTCAAGTTTAGTATCAATTTTTGGTGACGGTTTTCCGAGCCTTTTAAGCACATTCAAATATTTATGAGTAGCCTCAGCCTCGATTTCAACCATTTCATCTATCATATGAGAAAACTTTGTGCCCTCTGATTTTAATAAAATCAGCTTAAAAACATCAAGATTATCATAACAATACAAAAGTCCGTCATACATACAATTACCTGATATGCTCGCCATATTGTCAGGTTGTGATTCTTCAGGAAGACTTGCAAATTCATCTTGTGCGGCTTTGTACATCTCGATAATTTTATCGTAGTGCTTCCCTACAATTGCCTCAAAAAGTCCCTCTTTGTCGCCAAATCTGGTATAGATTGAACCTGTTGTTGTGTGTGCTTCAGTAGCAATTGTTCGCAGTGAGGCATCGGCATAGCCTTTGTTCAGAAATTCTTTTGTGGCACAGGCTATTATGTTTTCGTAAACGCCCTCAATTTGCTTTGCCAAATGAAACACTCCTTAGTTTATCTTAACATTTTGAACATTCCCGGACCATCCCAGTCGCACGGTCTTTGTTCAAATCCAAATTTTTCATAAAAAGCAACAGCTTCTTTAGAACTGATAAGTTCAAGGCTTACTGCCCAATTTTTAGGCATAGAATTGCGTATGTAATCTTCAAGAAATTGCATTAACGCTTTTCCTACACCCTTACTCTGATATTCTGGAATAACGGCATAGTCTTTTATATAGAATGACATACCGCCGTCGCCGATAATTCTAACCATTCCGACAGGTTTGTCACCGTCATATGCAACAAATTTTGCATATGAATTATTTAAGGCGGTTTCGATTTGGTCAATGCAAGGCGACTCCCAACCTACCGACCTGTACAAACTTTCAAAAAGTTTTGGCGTAAGAGTTTCGAATGAAATTGTGTAAGTTGCCTTGTTTTCAGTCACAGTAGTCACCTCTAATTCATAACATTGTTATGTAACGCTGTTATGATTATATAATTAAAATACTCGCTTGTCAACATTTATCAGCAAAAAATAAAAGCACCGCAGAAAAAATCTACGGTGCAATTTAAAGATTCGGTTAAAAATCAGTTTTCTCTTCCGAGAAGGTAGTCAACAGACACTTCAAGAATATCGGCAAGTGCAACAAGCTCAACATCTGTTACAAAACGAATCTGACCTTCAAGCTTTGAAAGTCCTGATGCGTTCATATCGACGCCGTTAACCTGTAATTGGGCAAGAAGCTCCTTTTGCTTCATACCTTTCTGCTTTCTTACAGCCTCAACCCTGCTTCCTACGAGGTTTCTGTCTCCAAGTTCCTGTTTTCTTAATCTCATTTTTACTCTCTCCCAAATCGTTTTAATTCTTTTTTAAAATTCTTTAAAAACATTGTGATGTTATTATAATACTAAAAAGGAAAAAAAACAAGGGTTTTTTGTAAATAAATTTAAAAAATTGAAATTTTTTCGTAAATTTGGTTACAAATTGAAATATAGTAGTTATAATGCACTTATAAATAGGTATATTTTTAATAATATTATACAATTAGCACAACATATAATTCTGACTGAGAAAGAATAATTTTTCTTAATTTCCTGAATAGAATTAATATTTATAAAATGGTTCTGTATCAGAAATAACAATTACAAAATATTACAAACAAGAAATCTAAGTTTCAAAAAGAAAAACGCCCTTAATAAAAAGAGCGTTTTAATCTTATTTTTAATTTGTTTATGCTTTAAAAGTACCGTTTTCAATGTCTGTAATCATTGACACACGGTTTTCGTGTCTGCCGCCTTCATAAGGTGTGTTAAGGAAGATGTCAGCAAATTTAACAGCATCTTCTTCGCTTGTAACTCTGCCGCCCATACAAAGAATATTCGCGTTATTGTGTCTGCGAGTCATTTCAGCACAAAATTCGTTTGAAACAACTGCGGCTCTGATTCCCTTTACCTTGTTTGCGGCAATTGAGATACCGATGCCTGTACCGCAACAGAGAATGCCTGTTGAGCATTCGCCCGAGGTGATTGCAGTTGCTACCTTGTAGGCATAAACGGGATAATCAACGCTTTCCTCGCTGAAAGTGCCGTACTCTTTATATTCAAGTCCTTTTTCATCCAGATATTTTTTGATTGCGCAGATAAGGTTATATCCGCCGTGGTCGCATCCGAGTGCTATCATTTTGTTCTACCTCCAAGTTTTTTATTAAGCTCACGCTGTGCCTGAGGCAAGCGGAGATATACCGGCATAAGCTCTTGTGCCGAAACGGTTTTTCCGTTATTAGTCATTTTAAATGCTACAAGTGCAGTTGAAGACGCTCTCTGATATTTAAGATTTACGGGAGCAGACTCTGCATTTTTAATTTCATTACCGATGTATTTACAGGTAATATCGGTACCGTCACCTGCTATGATGATTCTTCCGTCAACAGACAGAAGTTCGTTTTTTAAGTCATCAAGCGATAATGCTCTGTCATCACAAAGTCGGGTAACAACTCCGTTTTTAATTTCAAACAGTGCATTGTATACCTGTGAACAGCGTGCGTCCATTACGGCACATACAATACAGTCGGTTGAAAGGAAATTATAAGCCATACTCTCAAGTGTTGAAACCGAAACACACGGTATATTATTTGCAAAAGCAAGACCTTTTACTGCCGCAACACCGATTCTTACTCCCGTGAATGAACCCGGACCTGCGTTGACTGCAATTGCATCAATATCTGATATTTCCGTTTTTGTATTGTTCAAAAGCTGTTCAACCATAGGGATGAGCGTCTGACTGTGGGTAAGACTTGTGTTTATGAAAGTTTCACCGATCAGCTTGCCCTCTTCTGAAAGTGCAACAGATGCGGCTGTTGCAGATGTGTCAACAGACAGAATTTTCAAATTTCAACACCTTCAATTTCAAAGATTCTTTCGTCATCGCTCTCCCCTTTTTCAATCGTTATTCTGATTGCGTTTTCAGGAAGTGCGCCTTCTATATTTTCACTCCACTCAATTACGAGAATACCGTTGTCAATGTAGTCAAAAAATCCCGTTGAGTACAAATCATCCCATGAATTAACTCTGTACATATCAAAATGATAGATATTGTACTTTCCGCTGTATTCGTTTACAAGGGCGAAAGTAGGGCTTGACACACCGTCATCAACACCAAGGGCTCTTGCCAGTCCTCTTGTAAAGGCGGTTTTGCCCATACCGAGTCCGCCGAAAAGAGCTATTACCTCTGTGCCGTGGAGCTTTTTTGCAATTTTTTCGCCGATTTGCTCAGTTTCATCGGCGCTGTGAGAAATCAATTTAACCATATCAGAAAAGTCCGCTGATTTTGCCGTTTTCGTCAATATTAATTTTTTCTGCGGCAGGAACTTTCGGGAGTCCCGGCATTGTCATAATATTGCCTGTATAAATTACTGCAAAACCTGCACCGTTTGAAATTGTTACATCTCTTACTGTGATTTCAAAATCCTTTGGAGCACCGAGCTTTGTAGGATCATCTGAAAGCGAATACTGTGTTTTTGCCACACATATGGGAAGTTTGTCTCCGCCGAGTGCAGCAACTTCCTTGATTGCTTTTTCTGCGGCTGTTGTGTAGTTTACCTTTGATGCACCGTAGATTTCCCTTGCAATCTTTTCAACTTTTTCCTTGAGTGTGAGGTCGAGTGAATAGAGCGGTTTAAATGCAGACGGCTTTTCACAAGCCTCTACTACCTTATTTGCAAGCTCTACGCCGCCTTCTCCGCCTTTTCCGAATACATTTGAAAGGGCAAAGTCTGCACCCTTTGAAATACAATATTCTTCAATGTATTTTAGTTCTTCATCTGTATCTGTACCGAACTGATTAATCGCTACAACTACGGGAACATTGTACTTTCTCATATTGTCAATGTGAACACCGAGGTTTACAATGCCTTTTTTGAGTGCCTCAATGTTTTCATTTGAAACCTCTGACTTTGGAACGCCGCCGTTGTATTTTAATGCACGGCATGTTGCCACGATTACAATTGCCGACGGAGCAATGCCGGCATATCTGCACTTGATGTCAAGAAACTTCTCAGCACCGAGATCCGAGCCGAAACCAGCTTCTGTAATGCAGTAATCGGCAAGCTTTAATGCAAGCTTTGTTGCTCTTATGCTGTTACAGCCGTGAGCGATATTTGCAAAAGGTCCGCCGTGCATAATTGTAGGAGTACCCTCGAGCGTCTGAACAAGGTTAGGTTTGATTGCATCCTTGAGAAGTGCAGTCATTGCTCCCTCTGCTTTCAAATCTTTAGCATAAACGGGTTCACCGCTGTATGTGTATGCAACAAGAATGTTGCCGAGTCTTTCTTTAAGGTCGGAGATATCATTTGCAAGACAGAGAATTGCCATAACTTCCGATGCAACTGTAATGATGAAGTGATCTTCCCTCGGAACACCGTTTACCTTACCGCCAAGACCGATTGTGATATTTCTTAATGCACGGTCATTCATATCAAGACAACGCTTGAAGAGAATTCTTCTCGGATCAATGCCGAGTGTGTTGCCCTGCTGAATATGGTTGTCAAGCATTGCGCAACAAAGGTTGTTGGCTGCTGTAATTGCGTGCATATCACCGGTGAAATGAAGGTTAATGTCCTCCATCGGAAGAACCTGTGCATAACCGCCGCCTGCGGCACCGCCTTTAATTCCGAATACAGGACCGAGCGATGGTTCACGGAGTGCGATGATTGCCTTTTTACCGATTTTAGCCATTGCCTGACCAAGGCCTGCAGAAGTGGTGGTTTTGCCCTCGCCTGCCGGTGTTGGGTTGATTGCTGTTACGAGGATGAGCTTTCCGTCAGGATTATCCTTTACACGGTCTGCAAGTTCATCAGAAAGTTTTGCTTTGTACTTTCCGTAAAACTCAAGCTCATCAGCAGAAATCCCAAGCTGATTTGCAATTTCTGCAATAGGCTTTAATTCTGCACTCTGAGCAATTTCGATATCAGATAACATAATATACCTCCGAATCAAATTCATGTTTTTATTATTATAACAAAATGCGAAACTTGTATTATTCTGTATTGAAATTATACTTGATATTGAGAGCGTAATTTAATATAATTATAGGGTAAAATTAATTTCAAAGGTTGTTTTGGGTGAAAAAAGTTATTACAAATATTTATGAATATTTCAGACAGTGTGACGCAGTGTTGTGGCTGTTGGCCTTGACCGCTGTTGCGTACAGTTTTCTTTTGATTGCGAGTATGCAACGGTCGGGCGAATACAGTTATCTAAGAACTCAGATTATCGCTGTGTCTGTCGGTCTTGCGGCATCGGTGTTTATATCAATTGCCGATTACAGATTTCTTATACGAAAATGGTACATTGCCGCAATAGTGGGAATTGTTCTTGCCGGACTTGTGTTTGTGTTCGGAGTTCAGGTTAGCGGAACAGATGATACGGCATGGATTAATCTTCCGGGCGGATTTTCAATTCAGCCGTCTGAGTTTATAAAAATCTGTTTTATCATAACTTTTTCAAAGCATTTGTCGTGGCTGAGAGAAAAGAAAATGATTGAAAAGTTTTCGGGAGTACTTTTCCTTGCACTTCATGCAATGATACCAATGGCAATTATTCATATTCAGGGCGATGACGGTACGGTTCTTATATTTGCACTTATGTTTTTGGTTATGACATTTGCGGCAGGTGTTCAACTGAGATATTTTGTCATTTTCGGAGGATTGCTTGTGTGTGCAATTCCGATTATATGGAATGTGTTTATGAATGAAGAGCATCGCAACAGGGTTCTTGCTTTGTTTGACCTTGACGGGAATGCACTGACAAATTACGGTTGGCAACAGTATCAGGGTAAGGTTTCAATTGCAAGCGGTGGAGCTTTCGGAAGCGGACTTTTTAACGGACAGCGTGTTGAACATTCAATCGTCCCCGAACAGGAAAACGATTTTATCTTTACCGTTGCAGGAGAGGAACTCGGATTTGTCGGATGCATGGCGCTTTTGCTGATTTTGTTTTTTATTATATTAAAAGTGATTTTGAATGCCAAAAATTCAAGTGAATTTGAAGGCAAGTATATCTGTTACGGTGTGTTTTCAATGATAGCGTCGCAAACAATTGTAAATATAGGAATGGTGCTTGGATTTCTTCCCGTAGTCGGAATAACCCTTCCCTTGTTCAGTTCGGGAGGTACTTCGGCTTTGAGTACGCTCATTAGTCTTGGTCTTGTACAGAGTGTGAGATATCACAATACTGACGATATGAACAAAGCTTTTGTAAGGCGAGGCAGTTCAAATCGAATCAGAATGTAATTTAATACAAATAAACTAAACCGCAGACATCAAAATGTCTGCGGTTTTTATGGGTTATTTTTCGCTGATTGTGATATTTGCCTTGTAGCTTCCGCTTACCCAACAGGTGTCAGTACCGCTGAGTTTGAAAGTAACAGGCATCTGAACCGAGCCTACTGTTCCGCTCTGATCCGAGGTGTCAATTACACCTTCAATATCTGAGCTTTTAAGGCTTTTAAGTTCCTTTTCACTGCCGATTACGGTAACATTCATACTTGTCTGTGTTACATCGGCTTTGTATTTTGAAGAAAGACCGCTTACTTTAAATGAATCAACGGTAAAGGTTTTCTTGGACAAACCGCTGAGGTCAAGTACAAGCTTTGCGGAGGTTGAGTTACTGATATTTTTGCAGTCACTCGGGATGTTTATTCCCTGCGTATCGTACTCATAACGCTTGTTTGAAAGTGTTGCAAAATCGATTGACTCAAGCTTTACGCTGTCAGTATTGTCAAGCACTTCTTTTGGACCTGCAAGCAGAATCTTTGAAGGCTCAACCGTAAGCATATCATCGTTTAAATCAAGACCTTTGGGTTTGTTAATAAACTCAGGAATTACATTTACCGTCTTTTCGGGGAGAACGGAAATTGTAGCCTCAACATCCGTAAACTCCATTGTAAGAAGCTCGGTGGAGATTTTATTTCCTGTTTTATCATAAAGCACAATATTTGCGGTCGTTGAGGTCGGCTCATTTAGTATACTGTCAAGTTCGGCTGATGCCGAAACCTTTGCGATTTTGGCAATCTCTGTTTGAGGTCCTGAGATTGTGATATTCTTTGATGCAAGGGAAGTTGACGCATAGTATCCGTCGGCAACCTTGTAAACAACATTTTCCTGAATTGGGAAACTTGTTTCACGCTGATAATCAACAATTACATTGACATTTGAAGGCGTAACGGTTGAGATAATCTGAAAGTTGGCACTCGGGTTGGCTTTTACGGCTGAAAGCGAAAGCTGATAAGTTCCTGCCGAGTCAATTCCGTTTGTAGCACCCGTGACAGTAATATCCTTCGTTCCGATAGAACCGAGAACAGCTCTGCTGCCTGTTACGGTTACCGTGGCAGTCTGCTCCGCATCACGGAATACCTGCAACCCGTTGTTATCAAGCTGGTCAGGCAATTCAATCTGAATGGGAATATTGCTTATTGTTACGGTTGTATCATTTGTTGTACCCATACTCATATAAACCCATGTTATTGTTGAGATTACAAGGGCGAGTATAATCAGAAATTTGTTATTCTGAAACAGTTTGTTGAGAGAGAGTTTTTTCTTTTTCATTTTTCAGCCTTCTCTCTTTTTGAACTTTTCGGGTTCTTCTGAAAAAACTTTTTCGGCGGTTCATCATCGTCATAGCCACGATCATAGATGAGAAACTGTTCAAGCTTTTTGATTAGTTCTTCTCTTGTAAACTCACGGAGCAAAATACCGTTTACCGCAAGAGAAATTACACCTGTTTCTTCACTTACTATAAGAACAACAGCGTCGCTTTGTTCACTGATACCGAGTCCTGCTCTGTGTCGTGTACCGAGATTGATATCTACATTAGGATTTGATGTGAGCGGTAAAATACATCCTGCTGCAAAAAGTTTTCCGTCACGGATAATGCTAGCACCGTCATGCAATGGTGCTTTGTTAAAAAATATATTGCCGAACAGAGCTACTGATGTTTCGGCATCAATAATTGTGCCTGTAGCGGCTATATCGGAAAGCATGGTTTCTCTTTCAAACACAAGCAAAGCACCTGTTTTTGAACGAGAGAAAAGAACTGCTGTGTCAGCCGCATCTACGATTGACTTTTCTACAGCCTTTTTCCATTCATCACCTTTGTGGTGCTTAGTAAATATTTTTATATATTTTTTATAGGTGTTGTTACGTCCCATCTGTTCAAGAGCCTTTCTGATTTCCGGCTGAAAGATGATAGCAATAACAACAACTGCTGCCTCGAAAAATGTTCGCAACAGGGATGAAAGCATAACAAGACCAAACAGAGACGAAAGAAAATAAACTATCAGGAGCATAATTACACCTTTGAGAAGCTGAACTGCTCTTGTTTCCTGAATAAGCTTGAACAGTCCGAAAATCAACAGTGCAATTGCAAGAATATCAACAATATCTCTTAGCTGTATAGTCTTGATAATGGAAAGAATGCTGTTAAATATTTCCAATCTGCTTTCCCCTTCCTTTATTTTTAAATTCCTCGTTATTATTCTAACATACTTTTGTTATTAATTGCAACCTTTTTAAATTGTTTTTTTCTGTTTGTTGTTCTTAGAAATACGACTTACGGCATTTGCAAAATATACAACATCATTTTTTGTTGTAAATGCCGATACAACAGCTCTTACGGTTCCTGTATCCTGAGTGCCGAAGCTTTTGTGTGCAAGGGGCGCACAATGGAGTCCTGCTCTTACGGCAATGTTGTAGCTGTCATTAAGAATTTTTGCAACCGTTTCGCTTTCGGTATTTTTGATATTAAAGGAAATTACAGGAACGCTGTGACTTTTCTCAGGCATTTTGGTGTATAATATTACATTTTCCGCTTTTTCAAGCCTTTTGTAAAGCATTTGTGCAAGACTTAACTCGGAATTATATATTCTGTCTGTTTTTTTGTTCAGGACAAACTTTATTCCTGCATTAAGCCCTGCTATTCCCGGAAGATTCGGCGTTCCGCTTTCGTACTTATCGGGGAGAATTTCAGGCTGATTGAGGTTTGCGGAATCACTTCCCGTTCCTCCCTGAATAAGACTGTCCGGAGTTGTTTCGCTGTTTATAATAAGCAAGCCTGTTCCCATTGGTCCGTAAAGCCCTTTGTGACCTGCGGTGCAGAGAAAATCAATACAACTGTCAGAAAGGTTTATATCTGCTGTTCCTGCACTTTGTGCGGCATCTACACAAAAAAGGATGCCGTTTAATCTGCAAAGAGCGCCTATTCTTTCTATCGGAAGTTTGATGCCGAATACATTTGAAGCATGGGTACAGATTACAAGTTTTGTGTTAGATTTGAATTGTTTTCTGAAATTCTCGATAGTTTGCTCATCATCATAAGGGACACATTCGGCAACAGAGTATTCAATCTTATTTTTCTTGAGTGTTTCAAGCGGTCTGACGACAGCATTATGCTCAAGTGATGAAATTACGGCATGGTCACCCTGTTTTAATATGCCTTTAATAACTGTGTTCAAAGCCGTTGTGCAGTTAAGCGTGAATATTATATTTTCGGGATTTTCCGAGCCAAAAAGTTTTGCGGCATTATCTCGGCAGGAATACATTATTTCAGATGATTTCACCGACATTTTGTGACCGCTTCTTCCAGGATTTGCTCCGTAGTCGGACATAGCTTCGTTAATCGCTTTTCTTACGGATAAGGGTTTCGGAAAGGTGGTTGCACCGTTGTCAAAATATATCATAAGGTATCAACAGCGGCTGTTCCTTTGACAGCAATACCGTTACTCCTGATAATTTCCAATGCCCTTTCAAAATTTCCCGGGACATAAAGGCTGTATCCGCATGATTTTCGATTGAGGTGTATAGGAGTTCTTACAAGCCCTGATTTAATATTGTTTTTTAAAAGTAGGTTACGGCTCTTCATGGCAAGAGTTACCGAGCCGAATATTATTAAATTATTTTCCATAACTTCCACCCTTTGTTAAATCTTTGTGACATCTCAAAACAATATATCACACTACATATTATGAAAGTAGGCAAAGTTTGGACATAAAAGAAAGCACGGCTTTTATGCCGTGCTTAAAGGTGTTATTTTTCAGTTCATTTTTTCAGAAAGAAGGTTGCCCATGTTGTACATACCTGCTTTCTGATCTTTAAGAAATACTGCCGCATTAACAGCACCGACAGCGAAAACTTCTTTTGACTGAGCCTGATGAGAGATTGTTACAACCTCATCGTGACCTGCAAAGATAACTTCGTGTTCGCCTACAATTGTGCCGCCTCTTACGGAATGAATACCGATTTCGTTCTTTGAACGCTTTCTGCGGTAGCTGTGTCTGTCATAGACATACTGCGGATCTTCGTCAAGCTGTTCCGAAATTCCGTCTGCAATCATAAGAGCTGTTCCGCTCGGAGCGTCGAGCTTGAGATTATGATGCTTTTCAACGATTTCAATATCAAACTGGTTTCCGAGAATTTTTGCAGCCTCTTTTGAAAGCTCAATAAGAAGATTGATGCCGAGTGACATATTACCTGAATAGAAAACAGGAATTGTCTTTGCCGCATCTTCGATTTTTGCAATCTGATCTTTAGAAAAGCCTGTTGTGCAGATAACACAAGGTACTTTGTTATTAACTGCATACGAAAGCATACCGTCAAGAGCTGCAGGATTTGAAAAATCAATGATTACATCAGGTGTTTCGGTTGCCTCGTCAAAAGTCTTGAAAACATCGAAATCATAATTACTTTCACCGAATGCGTCAACACCGAACAAAACATTGCAATCCTCACGGCTCTGAACAGCCTGTGCCACAAAGCAGCCCATTTTACCGTTACAACCGACTATTGCTGTATTTACCATTTTTATTCCCCTTTAAACTTCTTAATTTTAAACGAATCAAAGGTTGATTATTTAACCTTCTTGCTTAAAAGGTCATACTTCTCCATGCAATCCTTGAGGTCATGGTAACCCTGAACGCTCATGGGAACGAGCGGAAGTCTGCATTCGCCTGCTTCATAGCCGAAGAGGTTCATGGCAGTCTTTACGGGAATCGGATTAACATCGCTGAAGAGTATATGCATAAGCTCAAGATAGTGGAAGTTAAGCTTCTGTGCCTCTGCAAAGTCATTGTCAAGACAAAGCTGACAGATGTCATGCATTTCCTTGGGGCAGATGTTTGCGAATACAGAGATAACACCGAGAGCGCCGAGTGACATGAAAGGAACAGTCTGGTCATCGTTACCTGAGTAGATGTCAAGATTGTCACCGCAAAGTGAACGGATGAGAGCAACCTGAGAGATGTCGCCGCTTGCCTCTTTTGCGGCAACGATGTTAGGATGCTTGCAAAGCTCCTGATAAGTCTTTGGCTTGATGTTACAGCCGGTTCTTGAAGGAACATTGTAAAGAATAATCGGAATATCAACCGAATCTGCAACAACGTTGAAGTGTCTTACAAGACCCTGCTGAGATGTTTTATTGTAGTAAGGAGTTACGCAGAGAAGTGCGTCAACGCCTGTGCTTGCGGCAGATTTTGAGAGCATAACGGCTGTTGAGGTATCGTTACTGCCTGTACCTGCAATAACAGGAATTCTGCCGTTTGTCTTTTCTGCAACGAAAGAAATTGTTTCGCAATGCTCTTTTTCCGAAAGAGTTGCCGCCTCACCTGTTGTACCGCATACAATAATTGCATCGGTACCGTTTTGAACATGAAATTCTACGAGATCGCCGAGAACATCGTAGTTTACGCTTCCGTCAGACTTCATAGGAGTGATAAGTGCAACACCTGAGCCTGTAAAAATGTGGTTAGACATAATTTACCTCCGTAAGTAATCAGTCCATGTAGTCCTCAGCACAAAGGAGCTCTGCAAGAAGAACTGCACCGCCTGCTGCGCCTCTTAATGTGTTGTGTGACATACAAACGAACTTATAATCATATTGAGTATCAGGTCTTAATCTGCCAACCGATACTGCCATACCGTTTTCAAGATTTCTTTCAGATTTAATCTGCGGACGGTCAGGTTCTGTGAAGTAGTGGAGAAAATGCTTTGGCGCACTCGGAAGATCGAGCTCCTGTGCTCTGCCGCTGTAGTTTGACCAAATGTCAATAATTTCTTCGACAGTAGGTTTCTTTACGCCGTCCTTAAATGACATAAATACAGCTGCTGTGTGACCGTCTGATACGGGAACACGGATGCACTGTGATGTGATTGAAATATCATCGGTTTTAACAATCTTGTCGCCTTCAATCTTACCCCAGATTTTAAGCGGCTCCTGCTCTGACTTCTCTTCCTCACCGCCGATGTAAGGAATAACATTATCTACCATTTCAGGCCATGTCTTGAATGTTTTGCCTGCGCCTGAAATTGCCTGATATGTGCAAGCGAGAACCTTGTCAACGCCGAGTGCCTTTAAAGGATGAATTGCAGGAACATAGCTCTGAAGTGAGCAATTGGACTTAACTGCAACAAAGCCTCTTTTTGTGCCGAGACGCTTTCTCTGAGCGTCAATAATCTTAATGTGATCGGCGTTAATTTCAGGAATAACCATAGGAACATCATTTGTAAAACGATGAGCACTGTTGTTTGATACGATGGGACATTCAGCCTTTGCATATCTGTCTTCGAGATCACGGATTTCATCCTTCTTCATATTAACTGCGCAGAAACAGAAATCAACCTGTGATGCAACCTCTTCAACATTTTCAGCGTCAACGATAACCATATCCTTGTACTTCTCAGGAAGAGGAGTAGTCATATGCCATCTGCCTTCAACTGTTTCACCGTATGTTTTGCCTGCACTTCTCTTACTTGCGGCAAGAACAGTAACCTCAAACCACGGGTGATTCTCAAGAAGAAGTGTAAAACGCTGGCCTACCATACCGGTAGCGCCGATAATACCGACTTTATACTTTTTCATAATAATTCCTCCGAATTAAACAAATTTTAAAAAAGCGGTTGCCTTATTCAAACAAATATTATATTATATGAAGAGATGTCTGAAAACACGACTGTTTGTCGATTATGCAAACTGCTCATAATAAGATAATATATCATTTTAAAAGGGTAATGTCAATTATTTTGAGAATTTTACAGGACAAATACTTGTGTTTTACAAAGATTTTTGACAGAACAGCTTTTAAAAAGCAATTTTAGTTCTTGAAAGGAAATAAAATGAAGACTAGTGATTTTTATTACGATTTGCCTAAAGAGCTTATCGCACAGACTCCGCTTGAACCGAGAGACAGTTCAAGATTGCTTGTGCTTGACAGAGAAAAACAAACTCTGGAGCATAAACATTTTTATGACATTATTGATTATCTTAACGAGGGTGACCTTCTTGTTGCCAACGATTCAAGAGTTTTGCCTGCAAGAATTTACGGTATCAAAGACGAAACAGGTGCAAAAGTTGAATTTCTGCTTCTGAAACAAATTGCAAACAATCGTTGGGAAACACTCTGCAAACCCGGCAAAAAAGCAAGAGTAGGCACAAAATTTTCGTTTGGTAACGGGATTTTGCGTGCAACAGTTGTTGATGTTAAGGATGACGGCAACAGAATAGTTGATTTTGACTGTGAAGAGAATTTTTTTGCTACTCTTGACAAAATCGGTCAGATGCCTCTTCCCCCTTATATTACAGCCGAGCTTAAGGATAAGGAACGCTATCAGACGGTTTACAGCCATGAACTCGGTTCTGCGGCAGCTCCGACGGCAGGACTTCACTTTACAACCGAGCTTATGGACAGAATCAAGGCTAAAGGTGTAAAGATTGCGTATGTTACACTTCATGTGGGACTCGGTACATTCAGACCGGTTAAGGTTGATGATGTTACAAAGCATAAAATGCACAGCGAGCATTATGAAGTCCCCGAAGAAACCGCAAAGCTCATAAATGAAACTAAGAAAAACGGCGGACGGGTTATTGCAGTCGGCACAACATCCTGCAGAACGCTTGAAAGTGTTGCGGCAATGTACGGAGAAATCAAACCCTGTGAGGGATTTACGGATATTTTTATTTATCCCGGATTTGAATTTAAGGTGCTGGACGGACTTATTACTAACTTTCATCTTCCCGAAAGTACACTTATTATGCTTGTATCCGCTTTTGCGGGATATGATTTTATTATGAATGCATACAAAGAAGCTGTAAAGGAAAAGTACAGATTCTTCTCTTTCGGTGACGCTATGTTCATATCATAGGAGGATTTTACGGATTTATGTTTAAGGTAATTAAAAAGGAAGGCAGCGCAAGACGAGGCGAATTCGTTACGGTTCACGGTACGGTTCAGACTCCCGCCTTTATGAATGTTGCAACATGCGGTGCAATCAAGGGTGCTGTTTCTGCGCTTGATTTAAAGAATATAAAATGCCAGGTTCAGCTTTGCAACACCTATCATCTGCATCTTCGTCCGGGTGATGAAAAGGTTAAGCAAATGGGCGGACTTCACAAATTTACAAGGTGGAACGGTCCTATCCTTACCGACAGCGGCGGATTTCAGGTGTTCTCTCTTGCAAAGTTGAGAAATATTAAAGAAGAAGGCGTTTACTTCAATTCTCACATTGACGGTCGCAAAATTTTTATGGGACCTGAGGAGAGTATGAGAATCCAGTCAAATCTTGCATCTACAATTGCGATGGCATTTGACGAATGCGTTGAAAACCCTTCTCCATATGAATATACAAAAAACAGCGTTGAAAGAACCACAAGATGGCTTAAAAGATGCGTTACAGAGATGAAAAGGCTCAACAGTCTTGATGATACCATAAATAAAAACCAGATGCTGTTCGGCATAAATCAGGGCGGTATCTATGACGATTTGCGCGTCAATCATATGAAAGAAATCGCAGAGCTTAATCTTGACGGCTATGCAATCGGAGGTCTTGCCGTGGGTGAGCCTGCAGAAACGATGTACCATATCATTGAAGAGGTTGAGCCGTTTGCTCCGAAAGATAAAATCAGATATCTTATGGGAGTCGGAACTCCCGTGAATATTCTTGAAAGCGTTGCAAGAGGTGTTGATCTTTTTGACTGTGTTATGCCGAGCAGAAACGCAAGACACGGTCAGCTCTTCACTTGGGACGGAGTGCGTAACATCAATAATGCAAAATATGAAACAGATGAATCTCCGATTGACGAGCATTGTGACTGCCCCGTTTGCCGAAACTTTTCAAGGGCATACATAAGACATCTTCTCAAAAGCGGTGAGATGCTCGGAATGCGACTTGCTGTTTTGCACAACCTCTATTTTTACAATAATCTTATGGAAGTTATCAGAACTCAGCTTGATAACGGCACATATATGGAATTTTACGAGAAATATCGCAACATTTTAGGCGTGCGTATCTAATATTTTTTCAAAACAGAAAAAATACTTGCAAGATGTGATTAAAACTGATATAATCAATACATTGTATGAAAGGAATGACGAAAATGACAAACTTTATACCTGTAGTTGCAGAAGCAAGTGCAAGCGGCGGAAATCAGTCATCAAGTATGATTTTTATGATTCTCTTCTATGTTGCTATTTTTGCAGCTCTCTATTTCTTCCTCATCAGACCTAACTCAAAGAAGAAAAAAGAAGAAGCTCAGCTTCGTAACTCTCTTGAGATCGGTGATGAAATTACAACAATCGGCGGAATTATGGGCAGAGTAGTTGCCATTAAGGACGACGAGGATGCTATCATCATTGAAACAGGCTCCGACAGAGTTAAGATGAAGTTTAAAAAGTGGTGTATTTCTACTGTTGACACAGTTAAGGAACAGCCACAGCAGGCAGGTCAGCCTGAAAAGAAAGGCTTCTTCGGTTTTGGCAAGAAGAAAGATTCTGACGAAACTAAAGCTACAAAAGAATAACTTTTTGAATGAATGTTCTTTCCCCCGAATATATTTGTAACAGAATATATTCGGGGGTTGTTTTATGTCTGATAAAAAACTACTTGCAAAGGCTGTTTTGTTTTCATCAGTATGCGGAATACTTATACTGGTAATTTTGATGTGTTTGCTTGCAGCCGTGATGATGTCGTCGGGAGTAATTTCAGCAGATATACTTGATTACTGCACGGTCGGCATGGTCGGTGTTGCAACGCTGATGTCGGGAATAATATCATCAAGAATTACAGGAAGTGCAGGTCTTGCGGTGGGTTCGCTGACAGGATTTTTTATTTTTCTTGTCATAACCTCTATTGCATTGATTTTTAACGGTGAGCCTATAACGATACTAACCCTGCTAAAACTGATGTCATCTGTTTTGGGAGGAGGAATAGGCGGAATTATCGGAGTCAACAAAAAGGAAAAAATAAAAATCAGATAAGATCGAGTAAGATATTTTACTGAAATTATGTTTTCGGCAGTTCGTTTAGGCGGACTGCTGTTTTTATGTCGGATTTAATTACAAATTAGAATTATTTTTTAAAAAATTGAAATATCTATGGTAAAACAGCTCGTAATATGGTACAATAATCCGGAGAATGAGATAGTGAGGGTTAATGACCTTGATTTAGATATAATATGTAATATGAAAAATAAGGAAATATTTAAGGAGTGTTAGTATGGCAAAAACGATTAAATTGCCGGCAGATTTAAGGGATTGGAAGGTTACTTCATTTGTTGGGGAAGACAACGGCTGTGAAGTTTACAAGGTATCAAGAAAGATTGATAAAAATACTGCTCAGAATGCGATTCTCAGACACGCATTTGTCGGCAAAAGCAATTATACCGATGAACATGCCGAGTATTTCATCGAAGAGGCTGATTTTATTGAATCGGTTAAGGAGCTTGACGGTGTTTCAAACTATTTGGATGTTTATGTTCAGGATAATCAGAACAAAAAAACCTGTGATTTGTACATATTTACAGAAGAACTCACAAGTCTTGAAGAACTTATGAAAACCAAAACTTTCGCTGAGGATGAAGTTGTTGATTTTGGTATTCAGATGAGTGAAATGCTTGAAACTTTGGAAGCAAAGAATATTTTTCACGGTAATATTTCGCCAAAGAATATTTTTGTAACTGCTGACGGAAGGTATAAAATCGGCGGATTTACTGATTTTGAAGGCAAGATTGCGGATAACTCATTTGTTGCACCTGAGGTTTACAAGCAGGAAAATGTTGACTATACCACCGACATTTATTCTGTCGGAATAATTATGTATGCAATGTGCAACGGCGGTAAAATTCCGTTTGAAAGTGATTCATGCGACAGAAAGAATGCCTGTGAAGAAAGATTTTCGGGCAAGGCTGTTACCGCACCGTCTGAGGGTGACGAAAAACTCAAGAGTGTTATTGTAATTGCATGTCAGCCGAATAATACAAACCGATGGAAAAATGCTGGCAACATTAAAAATGCTCTCACATCTATCAAGGCTGAAATAGGTACATCCTCCCCTGTTCCGAATCCCGATGTTGTTGTTCCCAAAAACACGGATTTTGACGGAAATGTATTTGAAGAATATGATTATGATGAATTTGAGGATACAGAGCCGACTGAATCGCAGGATAATTTTGACGATAAGGATGAGGTTCAGACAGTTGAGGACGCTGTTCTTGATAATGAATTTAAAGGCGGCGAACAGCTTGGCATTGCCGAAGTTTTAGCCGGTGAAGAATCCCTGCCTGTTGACGGTAATGCTCCTGTAGATTCAGATGAAGTCAGTGAGTCTGATGCTGATGAAAACGGCGGATTTGAGGTTGTTGATGTTACAGACGCAGTTGATGAGCCTGAAAATTCCGAGGTTAAAACTAACGAAGTATCAGAAGAAAAACAGCCTGAATTTGAAGATATCAGTTCCGTATCAAGTGAAGATGACAAGAAAGAACAAACTGTTACAGATAAAAAAGCTGAAGAATTTGAAGATGTTTCAAGCAACAGCGAAGTAGCTCCGGAAGTTCTTTCTCCTGTTACAAGCGTTGAAGTGTTTGACGATTACTCCGGTGCAGACCATAAAAATGTTCTTACAAGCAATGAATCAAGCAAGGACTACGGTGATTTCTTTGAGGACGAGCCGTCTGTTAAGCGTACTGACAATAAAGCTGACGATACTAAAAAAATTGAAGAAAAAAACGACTTTGACGATAACAGCTTTGAAGATAATGACAATGAATTCGGATATACAGATGAAGAAGATAATAAAGAAAATGTAAAGAAAAAGAAGAATAAATTTATCATAATTCTTTGTGCCGTTGTAATTGCCGCCGCACTCGGATTTATCGGTTTCTGCGTTTATAACGGTTTGTCAAATTCATCTACTGACAATAAAACTACTACAGCCGAAACTGCAACATCTGCCGAAGTAACCACACAGGCGCCGAGTACGGCGATGCCTACTACAACGGAACAGGTTACAACATCTTCTTCATATAACAATGTTGTTCCTGTTGTCGGTTACGGTTACAGTTACGGTAAAAAGCTTCTTGAACAGGCAGGATTTACCGTTGAAATTTCTGACTATGAATACAGTTATGATTATCCGGAAGGATATATTATCTCTCAGACTCCGGAAGGTGACACAAGCGCAAGTACGGGTACAGTTGTTAAACTTGTTATCTCAAGCGGACAGATTCAGAGAGAAACGGAAGCTCCAGCAACACAGGCTCAGCAGTCATCAAATAGTCAGAACAGCTCATCGGGCAATTCAAATTCACAGAGTTCAAATGCACAGTCATCAAGCAATACAAACACTAATAATAACGGCGGATTTATCTTCCCTAACAGCGATTCTTCATATCTCAGCAACGCACAGGTAAGCGCTTTGAGTGATGACGACTTACAGCTTGCAATTAATGAGATTTATGCAAGACGAGGCAGAATTTTTAAGGACGCAAGCCTTAATGCATACTTTAACTCGCAGTCATGGTATGAGGGCAAATATACACCCGAAGAATTTGAAAAGAATGTTAAATTTAATACTTACGAACAGAAGAATCTTCAGCTCTTGATTAACGAAAGAAGATCAAGAAAGTGATATTTAAACAAGAAAGATAATGCAGAGGAGTTATTATGAAAGATAAAATATTAAACGCACTAAAAAGCAAGACCTTCTTTGCTTTGGCAATTAATATTGTTATTATGGCTTTGATTATAGTTGTTACTGCATTTTCATATGACAGTGCTGACGATTTTTACAATTCTTTATATATCTGTCAGTATCATAACTATTACAATAATGATATTAACTACATTTTTGCGATAATTACCGGTTCATTGCAGTACATTCTTTTGAATTTCAACTGTTTTGTACTTTTTCAAATTCTTCTCTCCTGTGCCGCTTTTTCTTCTGTTACATTTGTTTTTGTCGATAAATTCGGAAAGCACAAGGCTTTCATATTCACTCTTGTGCTGAATATTTTGTTTTCATTTGACCATTATTCAAACATTTTAAGCAGTAAAACCGCCGCTTTGCTGCTTACGGCAGGGTTTCTGATGGCACTTAATGCAATCAGAAATAAAAGGTACTCTCTCCCGTTTTGGATTGGTGTACTTGAAGTTATATTCGGAACATTTTTATGTTTCAAATATTTCTTTGTGGGACTTGCATTTTTTATTGCATTCTTCATCGGTGATATGATTGCAAAAAGAAAGTACAAGTTGCCGTTCAGAAAATTTTTCTGGTATTTCAGACCTTTTGTGCTTGTATTTGTCTTTATTGTTCTTGTCGGCTGCGGTCTTGAATATTATTCATATTCGGTCAATAATGCAAATGCAGAAACTTCGGGGTTGTACAGATACAGCGTCCTTGCCGATAAGACCGATGATAATGCTTTTCCAAACTATTCCGATTACTGTGAGGAGCTTAATTCGGTCGGAATAAATTCGGCAAATGAGTATGAACTTTTTGTTGACGGATATTATGATGAAAACAATGGACTGAATACTGCTGCACTTGAAAAGGTTGCGGATATTCAAAAACGGGAAAATCCGTATAATTTCTTTGATAATGCGGGTGCATTGTTTTCAGATGCATGGGGACATATTATAAATTTTGATTCATATCTTATTGCTTTTGCGGTAATACTTGCCATTATGGTTGTTTTTGTTACCGTTCAGAAAAAAAGATTTGCCTTCTTCCCTGCTTTGTATTTTGCGTTGGGATTTGCGGCTTGTATGTATGTTCGTTATGCAATGGATTCTTCGGCATACACAATGTACGGAATTTTGCTGATGATTCTTTCGTTTACAATGTATTCGTTTGATTTCGGTCATCTTAGAAAAGACGAATACAGCAATATTACAGATAAAAGCAGAAAAACTGTTCTTATTTCGGTTATTGTACTTGTGATATTAAGTGCGGCAAGCTGTGTATCATATTTCTTCCATATCACTCCTGTTTCATATGACAAAAAGCCGAGTGATCTTTATACTGAGGTTGACAGACATCCCGAAAATTATTATGTTCTCGATCCTGTAACAGCTAAAGAATACATTTCATATACCGATAACTATATTCATCCGCTGTGGGGATTTTCTTCCGATTTTCTCCATAATGTTGACGGCTTCGGATATCTTCATCGGACAAATCAGCTTGTGAACCGCAACCTCTCAACAAATATTTATGAGGCGGTCGTTGACGGAAGAAATGTATATGTTATCGATAAAAAAATTACTTTTATCAAAGAAAATTATCTTAACCAATATTACGGCAAAAAGGATTCCGTCATTGTTTACAAGGATGAAAAGGAATTCAACGGATTTACAATTTACAGCGTAGACAGAGTTAAATAACATTATAAAAGGTATATCACGATTTTTTTGGAGACGGTGAAGTCGTTTTTCTTAGGCATTTCGTTCATTCCTTTTCTGTCATTTTCCTGGCAAACTAAAACAAAAAGCAGAGCTTTTGGGCTCTGCTTAGTTTCTTGAAAATATACTTTTGCTATGGGAGTGATTCAGATTAGATTGCTCGGAATAAAACAATTATCCTTGTCAATCGGTATCGGCTCCTCACACATACATATGATGCCGCCGTTTCCGCGGTTCAAAGAAGCCTTGTCAATTACGCTGTACTTTTTGACCTCACGACGATCAGGAGAAGCACTCTTTTTGATTTCCAACGGATGAATGACATTGTTTTCCTCGATGAAAACATCAATCTCTTTTGCGTTAGAATCACGAAAATAGGTAATATTTACTTTAGATTTAGCGTAAGCGTAGTTTTTCACAAGCTCCATTACCACATAATTTTCGTAGTAATGACCGCTTGCAGCACCGTTACGGAGAGTGTCTGCCGTCAGCCACATCGAAAGGTAAGCACAAAGACCAGTGTCACAGAAATACAGTTTCGGTGTTTTGCTGAGCCGTTTCAGTTCATTGTTTGAATATGGGGCAAGCAGATAAACAATGTGAAGTCCCACAAGTACTTTCAGCCATTCCTTTGCGGTACTTGATGCAATGTCAGCGGATTCCGCAAGAGTAGAATAATTTACCTGCTCTGAAACAAGAGCAGCACAACCGACAAGAAACTTACGAAAACGAACTGTGTCGGTAATACCGCCGGATTCTGCTACATCTCGCATTAAATAGGTGTCAATATAGGAATTGAAATATTCCTGCCGAAGCTCATCATCTACACCTTGTACTTGAGGCATACCACCCTCCCAAATGTGATTGAACACCTGCACTACATCATTTTTGGGCAACTTTCTTTGTCTTGCCTGTAAGGTATCAAGTGAAAAGTCCAAATCAGCATCAAACACAACTCCTGCTTTTTCTCTTGCAGACAAACTGTACAGCTCCAGTATTCCAATTCTTCCGGCAAGAGTCTCTCGTACTCGTTCCATCATCTTGTACTGCTGTGAACCGGTCAGCCATATAAGACCCTTTTCCCCACTTTCATCACAAATCACCTTGATTTGTTCAAACAGCTCCGGTGCTTTCTGCACCTCGTCAATGAGTATCGGGGGTTTGTAGGTCTGAAAAAAAAGTACAGGATCAGATTGAGCAAGCTCTCTTGCCATTGCGTTATCCATCGTTACATAGGTTCTGTCCGAAGATGACAAGTGTTTCAGCATTGTTGTTTTGCCGACTTGTCTTGCACCCGTCACAAGGATGACTTTAAAGAAATCATTGAGCTTGAGAAACTTACGCTCCAGCTCTCGTGTAATATATCTCATAACGCACCTCCAATTTGCAAATTTATGAAAATCTGTGATTAATCATATATTATCATAACATTTCCATTTCGTCAAGAAGTTATACACATTGTTCTTTGTCAAAAAAACATTTTGATATGTTCTTCCTTTCGCATACGACAGTTCACAAAACGCACCTACCCTGAACATCTTTTACAAGCTCGCTTCTTGAGTTGGCTGTATCCCTGCTTTTCGGATTTAGCTTCTTGTTTAAGAGATTTCATAGTATCCTTGTCGGTATCATTCGAGATATTGACAAGGATTTCTTTTTCTTTGGCTTTATGCCTGCGGGCTTCATCCAGACGAACAACACCGAGAACATCTCTGCCAAATTGCGACTGCATATGAAACCGATCATATACAATCTGTGCTTTGGTCAAATGCTTTGTTACAAGCTTGTTGTAAGATGCGTTCATGTTCATAGCTACCGCCGCAATAAGGACACCGGACTGACTGCGTAGACCTTACGCTCTCCAGAAACAGTACGCTTTTATCTTTATTAGGACTGATTTTAAATCCTTGACTTTCAAATTCAACTTTGATATCATTTAAATAGAGCATAGGTTTCTCTCCTCCATTGTCTGTCTCTTCAACTACAATTTTGGAGTTTCCTATGCTCTTTTTCAATATTTACTTTTGATTATCCCACATTTTTCCGTGATGAGGGAAAAAAGAGAGCTATCTAACGATAACTCCCCTATTACTTACTGACTATCAGTAATATTCAACTTTACCGCAACCCGAGCATTTCCTGCCGATTACCTTGTTTTGGATACTGAGGGCAAAACTTTTTGCTATGCAATTGTATAATCATTTTTCGGCATCGTTTAATATGTTGTACGCATTGTTATGCACTTCAAATATTATGCTTGTTATGGCTCGTCCTGTTTTTTGATATGTAGGTCTAACCCAAATATCTGATTTCACGTTAATTTCCCTTACCGGTATATCTATAACCTTGCGTTTGAAATCGGCAAAAAGTTTGTATTTCTTCTCACAATCAAAGCAAACTCTCAATTCTGTAACTGAAAACTCTAATTCTGACTTTGTATTTTTGCTTTCACCATCTCTACATTTCAGAAGTTCGTATAATCGAATAGCGTAATAACTTGAGAATTCTAATATATTTTTTAACTTTGTTATGATTTGGTGTAATCACAATAAGAATTAAAACACGGTAAATGTGAAAATTGCTATTGATAAAATATATATCTTGGTATATACTAATAGTGAAAGGAGTGATTTTATGCTTAAAGCTAAAATATTTGAGAATGGCAGAAGTCAGGCAGTAAGACTTCCAAAAGAATGCAGATTCAATAGTGATACTAATGAAGTGTCAGTCAATAAAATCGGTGATATAGTTATGCTTATCCCTATGACCAATCAATGGAGTTCTTTCATTCAAGCAGTAAATATGTTTTCTGATGATTTTTTTGAAAACGGCAGAGAAGATTCAGAACCACAGGAGCGTGAAAAACTATGAGATACATGCTTGATACTAATATTTGCATTTATTCTATTAAGCATAAACCAAAACAGGTTTTTCTTAAATTACAGGAACATGATCCGGCAGATATATGTATCTCATCGGTAACATATGCTGAGTTAGTACACGGAGTTGAAAAAAGCCAAGCTATTGAAAAAAACCGATTAGCTTTAGCTATGTTGCTATCGAATATTGAAGTTCTTGATTTTGATTCAGCCGCTGCAGAATCCTACGGAAAAATAAGAGCCTATTTAGAAAAGCAAGGTACGCCAATTGGTCCGCTTGACACAATGATTGCAGGGCATGCGAAATCTTTAGATTATGTGTTGGTTACGAACAACACAAAAGAATTTTCGAGAGTACAAGATTTAAAACTTGAAAACTGGGCTGAATAATTTAAGAGTAATCGTGAAATTCTAAAAAGACCACCTCGAATTTGTTCGAGATGGTCTTTTTGCTATTTTTTTACCATTATTACAGCCTGTTTGCCGAGTTCGGCATAGCGTGAATTCACAACACTTTTCGAGTAACGGGTTCGAGCATTAGTCCACGGATCATTGAAATAGTAATAATAGTTATCATATCCTGTCATTACAAGACAATGCTCTCTGGCAATCCAAGTATAGTAACTGCCGAGTTTATATTTTGCGTTTTCATC